>DVFV01000013.1 GCA_018713045.1 Candidatus Coprosoma intestinipullorum
CCGCCTCTCAAAACCTGGCCACTACATATATGACTTAGCCGTTCAAAGATATTTTATCGAAAAAACCCATCAATCTAAAAAAATAAACTATTACCTAGCTGTTTTAAATCCGGACTATATCTTTGATGGAGCCTATAAAAATGGAATGCCAAATTACACTCCAAACCAAACTGGAAACCTTATAAACTTAATCGACATAACCTCACTTACTGAAGAATATCAACCCAAAGTCGACGAAGATCGCATTCTCCTTGAAAAATACCTGGATAAATATTTAAACCATGAAGTTCCCAAAGATGTGTGCTGCTCAAACGCTAGAGAAATTAAATGCCCATGCCTAGATGTTTGTTTTGACTATTTACCTAAACAAAACAGCATATATAATTACCTAGACAGTAACCGGGGTTTTAAAAAAGAAGGGATCAATTATACCTGTGAAGATTTGATAAAAAAAGGATACTATAAAATCATCGACGTTCCAGACGAATACCTAAACCGTGAAAAAAACAGAATTCAAAAACATTCCATCCAAACAAACACTCCATACATCAATAAAGCCAAAATCAAAGCCGGATTAGCTCAAATTAAGTATCCAATTTATCATCTAGACTTTGAAACGTTCCCATGTCCACTTCCAAGATTTAAGGGCGAGCACCCTTATACTCAGTCAGTCTTCCAGTTCTCTCTTCACATTCAAAAAGAAGAAGGTAAATTAGACAAACAAAAAGATCACTACGGCTATCTTGCTAAAGACCTAAATGACCATCGATTAGAACTAGTTAAAACCTTATGCAATCTAATCAAAAATGACGGAACCGTTTTAGTATATAATGACGCCTTTGAAAAAACGAGACTCAAAGAACTATCTGAAATATTCCCGGAATATAAAGAAAAACTTTTAAATATTAGAAACAATATATTTGACCTTCTAAACATCGTCAAATCAAACACCAAACTGTATGAAAAACTTGGATTTACCAAAGAACAAGCACCCCTTCCAAATTACTATAACCCTAAAATGAATGGTTCATTTTCCATTAAAAAAGTTCTTCCATCACTATCGAACCTAACCTATGAAGGTATGGACATCGGAAATGGAGTCGAAGCCCTCATAACCTATGCGAATTTTAATAATTACTCTAAAGAAGAATATAATTACAAATATAATAAATTAGTCGAATACTGTTCACAAGATACTTATGCCATGTTTGAAGTTTTAGAAGGCCTAAGAAAATGCGTTAAATAAATGTCAAATTTTAACTAAAACCTTGAAAATAAAAGAAATTAGGTATATCCTATACATATAGGAGCGTGAGAAAATGATATATCCATCAATTGATTCAATTATGCAAAAAATAAGCTCAAAATATTTGCTAGTAAACATAGTTTCTAAAAGAGCCAAAGAAATGGACGAAACTAAACATTATCAAATGCCAGAAAACGAATATAAATCAGCAAAATCCATTGGTAGAGCACTAGAAGAAGTTGAAAAAGGCTTAATCCATATCAAGGAAGATTAATGCTTTAAAAGTAACATAACTTGTTGCTTTTTTTAGTAAAATGTGGTAAATTATATGAAGTTGGAGGGATAACATGGAAATATTGTTAATAATTATCTCAATTCTTTTAATCGCAATCGTCATCTTACAAAGTAACAAAGCTGAAAGTGCTTCAAGTGCGATTTTAGGTGGTAACGACGAGTTATTCGCTCATCGTAAAGAACGTGGTAGTGAACTTATCATCACAAGACTCACTGCTATTTTAGGAGCTATTTTCTTTATTGTTTGTTTAATCATGGAATTTGTCTAAAAAGACAATTTCTTTTAATTATAAAATTGTAATATAAATGTAAACCTTTAAAAATATTACTAAAAATAAACATATAAACTATAAATAATAGATGCAAATTCTATTATTTTTTGTATTTTTTTGCTATAATGAATGGTAGGGTGGAATTTATGAATATATATGGACAAACACTTGAAAAATTAGAAAATTATTTTGAAAATATTGGTGAGAAAAAATTTAAAGCTACCCAAGTTTATGACTGGCTTTATAAAAAGAAAGTATCATCCTTTGATGAAATGACCAATATCAAAAAAGATGTAATTGTTAAATTAAAAGAAGACTTTAAAATAGATAAACCCCAAATTATTACCAAACAAACAGGAAGAGACGTTTACAAATACCTTTTCGAACTATCTGATGGCAATAAGGTTGAAGCAGTTTTAATGATTCACGATTATGGTATAAGTTTATGCGTCTCAACTCAAGTAGGCTGTAATATGGGATGCATATTTTGCGAAAGTGGTAGACTAAAAAAAGTCAGAAACTTAGAAACCTCTGAAATGGTTGGACAAGTTATGGAAGTCGAAAGAGATTCGCGCCTTAAAATCACTCATATCGTTATCATGGGAATAGGTGAACCATTTGATAACTATGATAACGTTATGGATTTTATTAAAATCATCAACAGTGGCAAAGGTTTGGAAATAGGAGCTAGACATATAACCGTTTCAACTTGTGGTATCGTTCCTAAAATAAGAAAGTTTACAGACGAAAACCTCCAAGTCAACCTAGCTATTTCACTTCATGCCCCAAATGATGAACTTCGAAACTCCATCATGAAAATCAACAAAGCATATCCACTTAAAGATCTAATGGCTGCTATCAAAGATTATATTGATAAAACTCATAGACGTGTAACCTTTGAATACATTATGCTTAAAGGAATCAACGATTCAGATGAATGTGCTTATGAACTTGCCCATCTTTTAAAAGGCTTAAACTGTTATGTCAATTTAATTCCGTATAATGAAACAAGTCACATAAACTTAGAAAAAACCGGAGAAAAAGCTCGCATGCACTTTTACGACTTGCTAAAAAAACAAGGAATAGGTGTAACCATCCGTAAAGAATTTGGTGGCGACGTATCCGCAGCTTGCGGCCAATTAAGATCTAATTATGAGGAGGTAAAATAATGGAATTTTCATACCTAACTGATCCCGGCAAAGTCAGGGACCATAATGAAGATAGCGTTACAATAGTTAAAAATCAAACTGGTGAAGTCCTGATGATTGTTGCGGACGGTATGGGTGGCCATAAAGGTGGTGAAATCGCCTCATCGATTGCCATCACCCATATTGGTAAAAGATTTACCGATACCAGTACCGTTGGTAACAAAGAAGATGCCATCAGTTTTCTAAAAGAAGTTGTCAGTGAAGCTAATATGCTTCTATATAAATATACCGAGAAGAACCCTGAAAGTGCCGGTATGGGTACGACCATAGTTATGGCCTTGCTGACAAAAGACTTTCTACTATTTGGCAATATAGGTGATTCATCAGGTTACGTTATCAAAAATAAAAAACTATATAAAATAACAAACGACCACACTTTAGTTAATTTACTTGTAAAATCAGGCGAATTAACTCCCGAAGAGGCCAAACATCATCCGCGAAAAAACGTCCTAATGAGAGCCTTAGGAACCAACATCAGTGTTGAAATGGATATCTTTGACGTTGAAACTGATGTCGAAGGAATCCTACTTTGTAGTGATGGCCTTACTAACATGCTTGAAGACGATCAAATTGAAAACGTTTTAGATAGTAATCTTTCAATCGATGAAAAGTTACAAAAACTAATCTATAAATGTAATAACCGAGGTGGAACCGACAATATCTCAGTTGCTTATCTAAAGAAGGAGGATCAATAATGGTAAATAAAGGGGATATGATTAATGACCGTTATCAAATAATTAGGTCAATAGGCGAAGGAGGAATGGCAAACGTTTATCTTGCCGAAGATACAATTCTCAATCGTAGAGTTGCCGTTAAAATTCTTCGTGGAGATTTGGCTAGTGATGAAAAATTTGTCCGTCGTTTCCAGCGCGAAGCAATTTCTGCAAGCTCATTAAACGACCCAAACATCGTTGAAGTCTATGATGTCGGCGAAGACGATGGTAAATACTTTATCGTCATGGAATACGTTGAGGGAAAAACCTTAAAACAATTAATCAAAAAACGTGGAAGTCTAACACTCCCAGAAGTAATAGACATTATGTTGCAGCTTACTAAAGCCATCGCCCATGCTCACGAAAGCTACATTATTCATCGTGATATCAAACCACAAAACGTTATCATCCTCGAAGATGGAACCGTTAAAATCATGGACTTTGGTATTGCCGTGGCCCTAAACTCTGGCGACCTAACCCAAACCAATAGCGTCATGGGAACGGTATATTACATCCCACCAGAACAGGCCAATGGGGGAGCTGCTACCATTAAAAGTGACATTTATTCACTTGGTATTCTCATGTATGAACTAGTAACGGGTCATGTTCCATTCAAAGGTGATAGTCCAGTCGAAGTCGCTTTAAAGCACATGAAAGAACCACTTCCTAGTATTTGTGAATACGATCCAGATATGCCTCAAAGCATCGAAAATATCATCTTAAGAGCAGCGGCTAAAAATCCTAAAAACCGTTATGACTCTGCTATGGAAATGCACGACGATTTAAAAACAGCTTTAGACCCTGAAAGATTTAATGAACCAAAAATAAAATATGCTTATCCAGAAACAAACTTTGATAATGATGACCTTCCAAAATCAAAAGAATCACGCACCTCTCGCCGTGAAGGTGAAGAAGAGAAGAAAAAAGACAAAAAAATGAATAAAGCTATGATTATTATTGGAAGTATTATTGCCGTTTTGGTAATTGCTTTAATTATTATTTTCTTTGTCGTTCCAAATCTGGCTAGTAATAAAGAAATAGAAATACCTGACGTTGCTGGTATGACAATCAGTAAAGCCGAAAGAACCCTTGAAGACGAAGGATTTACTGTTGCCAATAAAACTAAAAAAGAAAATAGCGACGATGTTAAGAAAAATAGAGTTATTGGTACAACGCCAGACATCGGCCGTACTGTTAAAAAGAGTACTAAAATAACCTTAATTATTTCTAAAGGAACCGACAAAATTAAAGTTAAAGATTATACTGGAGAAAACTATTACGACATTAAAGCCCAGCTAGAAGCTAAAGGCATTAAAGTAATAACTGAACCAAAAAGAGTTCCAAATACTGATAATGCCAAAGAAGGAACTATTCTAGAACAAGATATCGAACCTGGGGAAAAAATAGGCAAAGGTGACACCATAACCTTAACCATTCCAGAAGTATATACAAGTTATCCAAACTTCGTTGAAGGTGGTTATAGTGAAACAAGCGTTAGACAGTTCTGCGAAGAAAATGGTGTAACCTTAAATGTTACATATGTTGTTGACCCAACCAGTGAAAACGGAACAATAATTAGTCAAAATAAACAATATGGTGGTGAAGTAAAAAAAGGTGACATTTTAAATATACGTGTTGTCAAAAATGAAGCTCAAACTCCGGAAGAACCAGAACCTGAAAATAACGATCAAGCCCAAACTCCAACTGAAAGTACTGAAAATCAATGATTGGCCGGATTATCAAATTATTAAGCAATGACTACACCATCAAAGCTGGAAATCAAAATTACACATGTAAAGCTCGGGGTAAATTTCGAAACTTAAAACAAACACCCTTAGTCGGTGATTATGTAGAATTTGATGAAAAAAACCATTACATTTTAGAAATTAAACCTCGTAAAAACATTTTGCCAAGACCTCCCGTATCTAATGTTGATACATCTTATCTTATAACAAGTCTAAAGGAGCCGGATTTCTCTTCCGCTCTTTTAGACAAGCTTATTTTAATCAGTGAATATAACCACATAAATCCAGTTATCGTCTTTACTAAACAAGATTTACTTACCAAAGAAGAAAAAGAAAAGATAAAACCAATCTTAAAATACTATCAAAATCTCGGCTATAAAGTATTTCTAAATAATCAAATTACTGAAATAGAACAAACGTTTAAAGATAAATTTTGCGTTTTTACTGGCCAAAGTGGAGCCGGCAAATCGACCTTGATTAATAAAATCGATCCGAGTTTGAACTTACAGACAAACGAAATATCTAAAGCCTTAAATAGAGGTAAACACACAACTAGACACACCGAAGCCCTCGAACTAGCTGGTGGTTTAGTTGCCGATACCCCAGGCTTTTCCGCACTAGATCTCTCTAATCTAACAAAAGAAGATATCCGCGATAATTTTACCGAATTTAATAACTTTGAATGTAAATATAGAGATTGTATCCATGTCAAGGAAGACGGCTGTCTCGTTAAAGAAAAAGTCAAAAAAGGCGAAATTCTCCAAAGTCGTTACGAAAATTATTTAAGTTTTTTACAAGACAAGAAAGTGTGATAAATATGAAAATATCAGGTTCATTTCTAACCATTCAAGATGACCAAAACAAAATAACTAAATTAAACGAAGTTACCGATTATATGCACTTTGACGTTATGGACGGGAAATTTACCTCTCGTCCAACTTTACCATTTAAGGAAATAATAGACAAAACAACTAGCGTTACTAATCCTAAAGATATCCATCTCATGGTTATAGACATCAAAAAATACGTCGATGAAGTAATTAAAGTAAAACCCGAATATATAACTTTCCATATCGAAGCTACATTTAATCCTAAAGACATCATTAAATACATTAAAAACAAGAATGTTAAAGTAGGTCTTGCCCTTAATCCCGAAACCGAAACTCAAACCATATATAAATACTTAAACCAAGTTGACTTAGTTTTAGTAATGTCTGTCCATCCGGGAGCCGGAGGTCAAAAATTTATCGATATTACTTCTAAAATAAAAGACCTCAAAAAATACCGAGAGGCAAATAACTTAAACTATATAATTGAAATCGATGGTGGGATTAACGACGAAACAATCAAAAAAGTTAAAGATGCCGATTTAGTCGTCGTTGGTTCATACATAACGAATCATGATAGCTTTGAAACGCAGGTTAATAATCTAAGGAGGAGTTTAAATGAATAAAAAAGCCTTTACCTTAGCTGAACTCTTAGGAGTTATTGTCATCTTGGGAATTATTGGAACTATCGCCGTAATTGCCATCGACAGTAATATCAAAAATGGTCGTTATCAAACTTGCCTCGCCCAAAATCAAAACCTTATCGAAGGTGCTAAAACCTTAGTAACTAAATATCCCAGCGTCCTTCCAAATGCCGGTGGGACGACAACGATAAGCGTCGATATTCTAAAAAACGGTGGAGAGGTAAATGGTGTAACTGTCGAAGGTGGATACATCGATCAAAACTTTGAAAATCCGATGACTGAAAAACCATATACAAACAACGTAAAAGTTGTAATTACATCTTCTAACGGAACTAAGTTTAATTACGAAGTTACCGCTCCAGATAATGAAAAATGTCAAAAATAGGGGGAATGAATATGAAACAAATAATAGCTGATGGAAATGAAGCTTGTTCAAGAGCTTCATATCTTTTTACTGAACTAGCTGGAATCTACCCAATCACCCCATCAACACCAATGCCTGAAAGTATCGACAAATGGAGTGGGGAAGGCAAGAAAAATATCTTCGGTGAAATTCCTAAAGTCGTTGAAATGCAAAGTGAGGCAGGCGCCATTGGACTTGTCCATGGAGCGCTTCAATCCGGAACTCTGGCAACCACTTATACAGCTAGCCAAGGACTTCTTTTAATGATTCCAAATCTTTATAAAATAGCTGGTGAAATGTGGCCATTCGTCATGCATGTAGCTGCCCGAAGTCTCTCGACCCATGCCCTAAGTATCTTTGGTGATCATCAAGATGTTTATAGTGTCAGAAGTACTGGTATATGCATGCTTGCCTCTTCATCAGTTGAAGATGCTTATTATTTGGCCCTAGTTGCCCATCTTTCGAGCTTAAAAGCATCCCTTCCATTTCTTCATTTCTTTGACGGCTTTCGAACCAGTCATGAACTAAACAAAATAACCATTTTAGACGAAGAAGACATAAAACCTTTAATTCCAATTGATGCCCTAAAGAACTTTAGAAACCGCGCTTTAACTAAAAACGCTGTAACTCGTGGAACAAACCAAAATCCTGATATTTATTTTCAAATAACTGAATCTCGTAATAGATTTTATAATGTAACTCCGGATATCGTAAACCATTATATGCAGGAAATCAATAAACTATCTGGTAAAAACTATAAACCATTTAATTACTACGGAAGTAAAACAGCTAAAAAAGTAATCGTTGCCATGGGCTCAGTTTGTGAAACAATCAAAGAAACAATCGATTATCTAGGCGGTGAAATTGGACTTATCGAAGTCCACTTATATCGCCCATTTAGTTCGAAATATCTCCTTGACGTTTTGCCGGAAACTACTGAAAAGATTGCCGTTCTTGACCGAACTAAAGAAGCCGGAAGTGCGGGTGAACCCCTTTACCTAGATGTTTCATCTGTCCTTAGAGATAAAAACATAAAAGTCGCCAGAGGACGTTATGGCCTCTCTAGTAAAGATACAACTCCAGGTATGATAAAAGCTGTCTATGACATGTTAGATGATCCCAAACCTGAATTTACAATCGGTATCGACGATGACGTTACTAATTTAAGCTTAAAATATTCAAACATCAATACTAACCATACATCTGAATTTTTGATATACGGTTATGGTAGTGACGGTATGGTCAGCTGTAGTAAATCTTTGATAAATATAATTGGAACCAAAGAAAATCAATATGTTCAAGGATACTTTGAATATGACTCTAAAAAGTCGGGTGGGGTAACCGCCAGCCATCTAAGATTTTCTAAAGAAAAAATTAGATCGACTTACTTTGTTCACAATCCGGAATTAGTTGTTATATCTAAAGATACTTATTTAGAAAACTTTGATCCAATCTCTGATATCAAAGAAAATGGAACACTTCTAATAAACACCTCTAAAACTGAAGAAGAAATTTTGGAAGCTCTAAAGCCATTTAAAAAGACTTTAAATACCAAAAACATCTCTTTATATATTATCGACGCTGATAAAATAGCTAGAGAAAATAACCTAAATCGTAAAATAAGTATGATTATGGAAAAAGCCATATTTAATCTTACTAATCTCATAGACGAAAAAGAAGCCACTCAAAAATTAGAAGAATATATTATTAAAAAATTTGCCGTTAAATCTAAAACAGTTGCTGAAAATAATATTAAATCTCTAAAAGACGTCGATACCATGATAAAACACGTAAAACTCGACACAAATTCGTCAGACCTAGACTTCAATTCGAAAACCATTTACGATGCCTTATCTCATCGTGAAGGAGGTAAACTTAAAGTCTCAGATTTCTCTGGATATGAAGATGGAACATTCATTCATACCGAACCAGAAATGCAAAATATAAGTGAATTTGTGCCAAAATGGATTCAAGAAAATTGTATTCAATGTGGCATGTGTTCCTTAGTTTGTCCTCATGGAGTCATTAGACCATTTTTGTTAAACGAAGAAGAATATGCATCCGCACCCGATTACATCCAAAGAGAATGTAAACCGGCCCTAGGTATTCCGAATCATTATTATATAATCGCCATATCTGCCAAAAATTGTACTGGCTGTGGTGTTTGTATAAACACATGTCCTGGCCTTAGAGGCAATAAAGCTTTAGCCTTTGAAAGCCTTAAAGATAGTAAAAATGATCTTATATTTGATTATCTAATCGAAAACGTTACCGAAAAACATAACTTCAAAAAAGAGACCATCAAAGGAAGCCAATTTATTCAGCCTAAATTCTGCTTCCACGGGGCTTGTGCCGGATGTGGTGAAACGGCCTACATCAAATTACTTACTCAATTGACCGGCGACAATTTGATAATTGCCAACGCCACCGGTTGTTCATCAATCTATGGTGGTGAACTTCCGAATGCTCCGTACCAAGTTCCATGGGCCAGCAGTCTTTTTGAAGACAACGCGGAATTCGGTTATGGTATCTTGATGGGTTACGAAAACAAGCGCAACCAAATTCGAACCATTATGCAAAAAGTTAGTGACCCCCTATTTACTAAATGGTTGGAAAACGAAGACGATTACGAAATAACCAAAGAAATTTCCAATCAAATCAATTATGAAAAATATCCGGAATTAAAACCGTTTAAAGATTATATTCCTGCCAAAAGCATTTGGGAAATAGGTGGTGACGGTTGGGCATATGACATTGGTTTTAGTGGTATTGACCACGTTCTATCTAGTGGTGAAAACGTTAAAATATTAGTCTTAGATACCGAAGTATATTCTAATACTGGTGGTCAAGTATCGAAAGCCACTCCAGAAGGTATGGTTGCCCAGTTTGCCAGCCGTGGTAAAAAGACCTATCGTAAAGATTTGGCACGAATTGCCATGTCTTATCCAAACGCCTACGTTGCTCAAATATGCCTAGGTGGCAATATGCTTCAAACGATTAATGCTCTAAGTGAAGCTATCAAACATAAAGGTCCGGCCTTAATCATCGCCTACTGCCCATGCATATCCCATGGTCTTAAAGGTGGAATGGGTCAAAGTATTGCTTCAGAAGCCCTTGCCACTAAATGTGGCTACTTCCCATTGTTTAGATACGATGGAACTACTGAGACCTTCATCTTAGACACCAAAAATCCTAATTTTGACCTTTATGAAGAATATCTAAATACCCAAACCAGATACTCCATGTTAAAAAATGTTAATAAAGAAGAAGCTGACAATATGCTTAAACTCAACAAAGAAGCAGCCATCAAAAGATTTAATTATTATAAAAATCTTTCTAATTAATTTACATTAAAAACAAAAAACAACATTTTACATCTTGTTGTTTTTTAAATGTTTTGATACAATAATACTTGAGTTTGGCAGTAAAAATGAGTTAGCCTATATAAAATAAGGGATAACTCATTTTTTGATTGTTGTATATCTAAAAATATTTTTATAAATTTAAAATTTTTTTAATGTCTGATAAAGTGAGAAATTTTCTAGATAAATCAATATCAAAAACTTTTTCTAAATCTTTAATAACCTCATTTCGAAAATTTTGTAAATAAATATCATGTTCAATATTAGTGCTATTATAATTACGCAAGGATTCTATTACGTAGTGATTAGAATATTTATGGTTTAATTTTTGTTCTAATAATCGTATGATTAATAAAGATACAAAACAAGATAAAAAGTGAGTTTCAATACTTTCGTCAGTCCACACAAATATAGGTCTTGTTTCTAATTCCGATTTTGTTATTTTAAATGATTCTTCTATTTTCCATAAGCCTTTATAGATGTCTCTAATTTCTTTGTCAGATAAATGTTTTTCGCTAGTCACGATCGAATAGTAACCATCGTACTTTTCTTCTTCTCTTATTCTGTCAAGCTTTAAAGATAAATCAAAGCCTTCTTTCACTTCGCCGGTTTCGTTATCAAAATGAATATTGTTGATATATTTAGTACATCCATAAGAAGTGGCTTGGGTGTATTTCCCAGGATTTTTTATTAAATCTTTGGCTTTTTGAATTGCGACTTCTCTTAAATTTTTTTGCCTATCTGCATATTTTTTAGAATAATAAATCATTTGTTTTTGATAAATATGATAAGTTATATTTCGTTTGCCATCTTTTTTAATCTGAACTTTTTTGGCATACACTCTTGACTTGTGTTTGAAAATAACAGGCTTTTCTTCATAGCCTAAGACTTTACCATTTTCATCTTTTTTAACATCTTTATAAGTTACTAAATTTCCTTGTTCATCATATATCTTGTCGTAAATAAAATCATCTTGTTTTAAAGCCCAGGTTTTAAATTCTTTGTCAGCCCCCAATATACTTTGACCATAAACATAGCCATCATGGTTATTATGAACATCATCATTTTTTCCGGCAATAAATACAGTATTATCAGAGGTATTTTGGCCACGGTCTGCGACAATAATAGTCCTTTCGATTCCAAATTTTGCTTTTGTTTTTTTTAGAGTAGGTCTCATTTGGAGCTTTTCAGATTCGTTGCCAGGAAATAAATCATAATACATGGGAATAGCGTTTTTGTCCATAAGCAGTCCCATTTGAATAATAGGAGTTTTGCGATGTTCTTTAGATGGCCCTCTTTTTCTCTGTCCTTTTTTAGTAACCTCTCCTTTGTCATTTAATTCATCTTCATCATTATAGGAAATTTCAAAATAATAGTTAGTAGTATCGTAATAAGATATAGAAGTATCCCTTTTGTATTTTTCTTTTGTGTTGTTCCAAAGTAGAGTCAACAACTCATCTTTATAGGAAGAAAAATAATCAAAAGAGTGATACATATCATCTTTAGAAAATTTAAAACTATCAAAAAAAAGATTTTTGTTATTATAAGTGGCAAGTTTACTGTTGGGGTATAAAATTCTGGAGAAAACTAGTAATTTAAAAATGTCATTTAAACTATATTTAATTTTTAACTTTCTATTTTTAGCTTTTAAAAACAAAGGAAGATTTAATTCGTTGTAAATATACTTAAAAATAGCATAGCCAAGATTTTTCCTTGTGTCTTCATTATCGATCAGCTTGGTATTTAAATTTTTAATAGTATACTCCCGAATTTCCTCATTAGATTTTTGTTTAGCAATTTTCTTAAAATGAGAAATAGGATCATCATATTCTTTTTTTAAATCATCTAAGTAACCGAGTTTTTTGACAGTCTTATGTTTAATTTTTCCAGATTCATCTCTGTAACCTTGGACAAAAGAAAGATAAACTCTATTATGACTTTTACTTTGTTTTAAAAACATGTTATCACTACCTTGATGTCATTATATCACGATACACAAAGATACACAACATAAAAGTAATAAAAATTTGACATAATAAAACCCTTTATATAAAAGGGATAACATTACTTTTTGATTTTGCTTAACTGCCAAACTCCGGAAGCAGCCATCAAAAGATTTAATTATTATAAAAATCTTTCTAATTAATTTACATTAAAAACAAAAAACAACATTTTACATCTTGTTGTTTTTTAAATGTTTTGATACAATAATATTGTATAGTAAAATCGAGGAGATAAGTTATGAAAAACAAATTAATTATTTTTGCAGTATTAATTTTAAGTTTATTTATGATTCCAGGCAATCTAGTTAAAGCTGACGACAAGTTGTTTGACGTTGCCATAACTGGAATTACTAGCCGAAAAGTAATCGGTAGTGCCTCTAATCGTGAAGATCCAAGCTTTACCGATGATACTGCAACCTTTAAAACCAATTTAACCTTACCGGGTGACTCCATGACATACGAAATTACTGTTCGAAATCGTGGAAGTATCGAAGCTATTTTAAACAAAATAAGTTCCACCGAAACAGAAAATCCAGCTATCATCTTTAGCTATTCTGGAATATCTGAAGGTGACACTCTAAGCCCAGGCGCTGAAACAAAATTCGAGGTCACTGTCACATATAACAGTGAAACGACAACTCAGCCGGCTAATTTAGTTAGCGATTTAACGATGATTTTAAATTACGAACAAAATGGTGAAGCCCCAATCGTTACTCCTCCAGGAGGCATGGTTGACTTAGGTGGCGATGTCAAAGTACCTGCAACCTCTGCTTATGCCTCAATTACCGTTATTCTTTTAGGATTGCTTTGTATAATCGTTTCAATAATAGTTACTAAACGTATGACAGAATCTAAAGAAGAAAACTAAAAAGAGTTAAAAAACTCTTTTTTTCATTTAAAAAAAGGAAATTTAAGAAAAACATAGTATAATTATATTAGAGAGCAAAAAAAGAGATAGTCCCCCCTGAAGGACTACCTCAAATAAAAGAATAAAAAGGGGCTGGCTAGTTTACACTAGCGCCAATCCAACATAAATTGAATTGGTGATATATATAATATCAGAAAAAAAATATATGT
>DVFV01000002.1 GCA_018713045.1 Candidatus Coprosoma intestinipullorum
GAAATTTTAAGAAAATATAGATTTTAGCTCTTGTGAAAATGACTTAATCATTATGATTGAGTCATTTTTGGCAACTAAATTCACTAGACCAATTAAACTTAACATAATGCATATTATCGGCAGAAGCTGAAAACCGCTCTTAGCAAGGTCTGAAAAATGCTATTTCAAAACTATGTGAAAAATTATCCGTATAGAAAAAGAGAATGCCGTCATTATGGGATTCTCTTTTTTGCGTATTTGGAAATTTCACAAGTAGACCAATTATAGAAAATTTAATTCTACAAAGAAAGTATAACGCTTACTATTATAAATATTAAATATATTTTTATTTAAGTGACTATGTTTTAAAATTGAATCATTTTTAGTTCCGCCTTTTATCTATAAATTCTTGGGTTTGAATTACAATTCGGTCGGAATTTTTATTTACTCTTTCTTTAAAATTTGGAAATACCCATACATAATTGTCTACTTTAAGAGAAATGCTAGTACCAGGAATTTTTGGGCCTGCTCTCCAACAATATGTTTCTGGATTTTTAATTGCATGGCATAAGTCTTTATTAGTTACTTTACCTGCTAATTCTACAACTCTATGTTTTGTATCTACGCGTACTCCTATAACCCAATCAGGACAGTTGTTTTTATCATAGAAGTAAACTTTATTATCAGATGTTAGGCGCATACTTTCGCATGGAAGCAATAAGCAACGTGACTTCATAGAAGATGATTTAATTTCAACTTGGTATGTGGTGCCTCTATAGGTAATTTTAAAATCTCCGGCATCCCATTTTCCACGTTGGTATATATCAAGGTTAATTTTGTTACTTTCATACTTAGTGCCCTGTATATACTGATAAAATCCGAGTTCTGCATATTTACCTTCAATAGCATTTTCTTGAATTTCTCCTGGGCTTCGTTCTTCTGAATTATCAAAAAAATTGGGTCTAAAGTCGACTTCTTTAACCATAGTAGCTACAAATTTATCAATTTCGTCACACATGTCTTTATTAAGCTCTATCTTAATCATCGACTTGCACCTCATCGTTCATAAAACGTTCAAATGAACCATATGGTGCAAAGTCAATCCATACATCCTTATAGTTATTTGGATCCTTATGCCACAGTTTAACGCTATCAAAACCAACTTTTTGTAAAAGTTGCATAGTAACAATATTATTAGATTCTTGATCATATGATTTTCTTCTAGGATTCTTAATACCTAAAACATTTAGAATCCATTTACCTAAAATACTTTGAGGATCTGTCTGAAGTCCCTTAAATCCTTCTTGAGCGAATAATGCATTGAATACTGTTCCATCGGGCATATGCAGTCTAATAGGATAGCTTGATAGACCTGTTCTTCTCTTATATTCTTTGTAATTACGCATATCAACATTAGGATCAACCCAGAATGGACGCTTTGCCCATAAAGCCTTAGGGATTGGTATATAAGCCTCTCCTTCAGGTCTGATGGTAGTGGATCCTTTTGATTTTGGATTACCATTCCATGCGTTCAAGCCACTACGTTTACCTACCTTTTTGTCTCTATACGAATATAAAGGTAAATATAGGTATTTTTCATCATCAGTTTTAGGAATATATACTCCCTGTTGCTTTTCAAAAGCCGATTTTAGGAATGCAAAGGGATCTTTTAGTATTTCTACGTCTATGGTGTCTAATAAATATGTTTCAGGATCGTCTTCGGAAAAATGCATCCAGATAGTATGGTCACTGTAGCTAAATCTATACTGTTTATATTTATCGGAGAAAGTAAAGGATGACTTTGTCATTTTTCCAGGTTTAAGTGTAGAAATGTCTACTAGTGGATAACTTGTCTCAGTTAGTCTCAAAACTCCTTTATCACGAGTAACATAGTGATATATGTTAGCATCTTCAGTTAATCCTAATCGTTTATAATCAGTTATCAGCCTATCATTTTTGATCTGAGAAAGTATATTTGCCAATGCTTCAGGATCACCATCTTTTTTGGCTGTTGGTAAAAAAGGATCAATATCAGAACGGTAACTTTTTAATTGCATGACTTTCTGATAAGAAGGCTTTGAATTTAACCAAGTTTTTAATCCAATTCCTATTTTTTCTGACCCAAATTCAGATCTAATATCATGGGGTGTATTTCCAATATCAACATCTTCTGAATTAAATGTTTTAGCATAGATAGTTTCCTGAAATTTTGAATCAAGATAGGGTGCTCCGGTTTCTGATGACTTTTGATTAAACATAGCCGAAAGTGCACCATACATTCTTAAGTAGTCTTCATAATTTTTTCGTTCCTCTTCCGAGTATTTTTGCCATATTGTCATAGTAATGAAACTCCATCTCTTAAATATCTCATATGGCAATTTTAGGGTATAAAAAAAGAAAATACTACATTTAGTAGTATTTTCTTTTTTGTTGCTATAGTTCTTCAATCATGTAAAATTCAGATTTTTGTTTTTTCTGAATTAACTTGAGGTACTCTTTGTCGGATATTAATGGAATATCTGAGTTGTTAATTATATTCTTTAAGTCTTTCATTGAATCTGAATATGCTTTAACATAGCTTCTTCCCTCAAATTTGCTATCGATTTCTGAATAGATTAAAGCATATTTTCCCGATTCTCTTTTTTCTTCTTTATAAGGTTGATTGTCTATTGCTACACATATCTTTTCTGCAATTCTTTTGATAACAGGTACTACAACAGAATTACCAGCTTGCTTATAGAGCTGACCGTTTGATTCATCTTTAGGAAGTTTAAACTCCTTAGGGTACCCCTGACCATTGAACGTTTCCTTGGGTGTTAATTTTCTGATTTCCCCAGAATCAGTTAATATTAAAGGAACATTGTGTCCTCCGGTTCCCATATTTGCAGTTAACGTTGGCAGTACGTTAGATTTATTTGCTCTAACGTACTGTCTACGCCATTGATATGCTGTCTCTTGACTTGTAATTTCTGGTACTAGTTTGTCATAAAAAGGTTGCTTACCTTTACGATAATAATATTTTTCATCTTTTTTATTGTGAAAATCGATAATATCGTGAAGAGTTTTTGTTAATTTAATAGGTTCTGGAAAAATAAACCTATCATAATCTTCTTTACTATCAAATCCTACAACATAAATTCTTTCACGATTTTGTGGAATATTGCCATACTCTTTACCATTAAGCACTTTCCATTTGATGTAATAGTCATTTTCAACCAATGCCTCACGAATAACTTTAAAAGTATTACCGTGATCATGAGTGACAAGATTTTTTACATTTTCAATAAAAACTACTCGTGGCCTCTTAGATTTAATCATTTTTAGGAGTTCAAAGAAAAGATCTCCGCGCTCGTCTTCGAATCCTTTTCGATATCCAGCAATTGAAAATGCCTGACATGGAAAACCACCCATAATGACGTCACTATCGGGAATCTCATTAGGATTAATATCGTGAATGTCACGTCCATCTAAAGGCGTTTCAGGGTTGTTTTCAGCGTATGTTTTTCGAGCATTTTTATCGAATTCATTCGCATAGACAACTCTGAACTCGCCTGTCTGAGTAAAGCCAAGCTCAATTCCACCTACACCGGCAAAAAATGCATCAATGGTGTAAGGAGAACTTACAGAATTTGTCATATTGTGCACCTACTTAATTTATAGTTTGTATAAAAAACGACAATTAAGTATAGCATTTTATCTTGAAGTATGACATTTATATTGATTAATTGTATTATTTATCTTCTTTTTTACTCTTAATGTGCCAAAGGATTAATTGGACGTAATAATCGGGATTCTTCAAAACGTTTTTAGACCAAAAACGTAGAACATACCAGCCTTGATCTTTTAAAAGTTTGTTTACTTCTTGATCATGTTTCATATTGTATTCAATTTTGTGAATCCAGTAATCCCGATTTCTTTTAATGCGAGGCTTATATTTTTCCCACTCATAACCGTGCCAAAATTCACCGTCTATAAATATAGCAATCTTATACTTTGTTATAGCTATATCAGGTTTTCCAGGAAGTTTTTTATAGTTTGTTCTATATCTAACACCATTATGCCAAAGAAGCTTACGAAGAATCACTTCGTCTTTTCCATCTTTAGATTTCACTTTAGCCATCTGGCGACTTTTTTCAGGAGTCGTATTAAATTTATACTTCATATGTATAACTCCTCTAATACTTAATCTAAAGTATTATTTTGATAAAAATTTATTTACTATCCTTCTTCTTAAACATTTCAAGCCAAAGATCATAGCCACGCTTTTCATCAGTGGTTAAATTATTAATTACTCTATCAATAGCTTGATCTACGGTCTCATCTTGCGTTGTAATGCCCA
>DVFV01000014.1 GCA_018713045.1 Candidatus Coprosoma intestinipullorum
TTAAGAATGTATGAAATAACAAAAAAATACATTGCGCTTAAATAAAAATATATAAATAGTTTTGTTTTATAAAAGAATATAATTGCTTTATAAAGAAGGTTGTATTTGGACTTAGATTCTATTTTCTGTTATTTTAAATTTGATAAAATTAAGAATATGTTGTATAATCTGTCTATTCAGAAATTATTGTTGAAATAAAAGGAGAGGAGATTTTATTATGTTTTTTGATAGACTTACTGATAAAGGTGAGCTTTATGCTGGACTTGAAAAGCAAGATTTAGAACAATGTGAAAATATATATAGGTATGTAAAGTCATGTTTGTTAAAATATAAATATATATCTGATTATGCTTGGGATAATAGGAAACAAGATGCAGGTAATAAAAAATGGTTTAAGGGTAAAGAAAATCATAAAAAAGTGTTTAAAAAATTTGTTTTAAATGATGAGGATATATCTTGGCTTGCTGATGATGCGGTAAAGTATTATTTAGAACAGGTTTACTGGGGAATGAGAAGAAAAGACGTTATAGCTGCAATTGATAGTATATATCTTGAGGGCCGCAGATATAATGTTTTAGAAGATTTAAAAAACTGTAATTGTCAGGATTTTGAAGAGGCTGATTTACGACTTAGTAGTAATGAAATGCTACCTTGGACCAAAGATATAAAGAAACATGTCAAAAACATTTATAAAGGAATAAATTTTTATGAAGGAGGGATGCATGTTAGTATGACTAGTAGTGGTACTATTCTAGGAGATTCTAATGATAGACATCAAGAATCTCAAAAAATTAGATATGCCCTTGCAAAAAGAAGAGGATGCAGCCCTGATGAGGTTGATGATAAAGAGGTGTCTCTAGCTGTGATAAGAAATACTCAGCGTCACATTAATTTACATAAGTCATATGCTAAAACGAGATATTCTTTTTTATTAGAAAGACCCCCGGTGTAAGAAGAGATAATATTTTATATAATTAATTGATAATTATTAAATGAAAAATTGAAATGATAATTAAATTATAGCATGCATAAGTAGTGTATACTTTTTTATCAGAGTAATTAAATTTAATGGGTGTTAATTTTTGGGCGAATTGATTGCTTAAATGAAAAGGTAAATGCAACTTTGAAAAACTAAATGCAACTGAATAGGTAAAAATTTACCAAAATCTATAACCAACAAAGGTGAACTTTGTTGGCAACTTTATTTTAAATTACTAAAAAAATCAAGGGTCAAGATAAACTTACTGTCGTTTGCCCTTGATTTTTCTATATAAATTAGACATTAATCATTTTTTGTGATAATATATGCTCATAAACATTGTTAGTAAATTTAGGCATACAAAAGAAGGCTGCTTTTGTAAAATTTTTTTTGAATTTCAAAATGCAACCCTGTAATTTTGTATTTAATTTTACTGATGGTGCTTATAATACTTGTGTTTGTTAATTTATCTTTTTAACAGTTTTTCAGATAAATTAACGTCGTTAGGATTAATTTCTTTAATCTCTAACTTATCTAAGGTATCTTTACCATAGATAGAGCTGAAGACAAAATATGGTGATTTGTCATTCAGTTTTTTTCTTTTATATGAATTAACGTGTGACATTACCATGTTGATATCTTCTTGTGTCAGATTATCAAAAGATGTGCCTTTTGGTAATATTCTTCTTATTAGTTCATGATTAACTTCACAAGATCCTTTTTCATTTGGACTTGATGGATGACAATAAAATATCTTAGTTCTTTGTTCTCCTGTTTCCATATTAAATTCAATTTCTTTAGGATTAGAAAATTCACTACCATTATCAGTTAATATAATGACAAACATTTCTTTAAATTTCTCTATGCCTAATATTTTTTCTAATTCATTAAATATGTCTATAACTGATTGGGCATCGTTGTGTTCTCTTAAAAAGGCAAGCATTAAAGAACAATTCACGAAATGTATAGTAAGTAAAACTTTGCCACCTTTTCTCCCTTCTACACTGTCCATTTGAACTACTGGTGTATCTGGATGTTCTTTAATATAATTAAGATAATCTTCATACGTTCTGCCTTCTAAACAATGCTTGTCTACCTTGTATACTTTAACATTCTTTCTTCTTTTTCTATATCTTACTTTCCTTGGTAAATCAATGTTTTTAATTTTTAATAGACCTAAGTCAATAAGTTTATATATTGTTTTTTCACTACACATAATTTTGTTTTTATTATTAATTACTGCTTGATGAATTGATTGTCCTTGATTTTTAATTAATGGAACAAGAAGGTTATTTAAATAGTCAATTTCATCTTTATCTATTAACAAACCCTCACGTGTTTCGGAAAGAGTATCAGAATATTCTTTATAGGAATAGATTGCGTCATATATGTGTTTGGTTAAAGTACAGCGTGACTTTTTTGAACAACCATTACAAACATAAGGCGGTTTGTTTAGTAGAGGACATTTTTCTTCTTTAAATTCAGTACAATTATTTAGAGTACAAGCTCTACCTCTATTGGGACATGTAGCTCTGTAAATACAGTTATTAAATCTTCTGCCAATGCCACCTGTGTTTTTAACAGTATAATGGCTTCTTATTTCTCTAGATATAGTAGTACAGTTTTTATCTATTAATTTTCCGATTTCTTTAAATGACTTATTTTGACTTAAATATTTTTCAATATCTAATCTTTCATCCAATGATAGATGCTTAGACATAATTCATACTCCTTTCGTGTAAGCACCATCAGTGAATGTTATTATATACTTTTCCCATGTAATTGCAACATCATAATTTTTCCTATTTAAATGCAACTTTGATTATTTTTGGGGTTGCATTTAGTTTTACATTCCATTTGGCGAATTGATTAGTTTTTTTTCGTTATTTCTTTATTGTATTTTTTATAGTTTTGTGATATATTAGCTTTCCACGAAAGGAGAGTATTATGGGATTAGATAAAATAAAAAGTAAAGCTGTTGCTTTGGCTTTAGTTCCAACGTTTGCTATTTTACCGTTAACAGGCTGTGTTACAGAAAAAGGTAGAAACAAATATTGTAAAGTTGGCAAACCTGTTCAAAAAACATTGACAAAGTAATTGAATGAATTAAGAAAAAAATTATAGCCTTTTGTTTTTCTATTTTATTAATCTGTACGGATTAATATG
>DVFV01000015.1 GCA_018713045.1 Candidatus Coprosoma intestinipullorum
CAAAAAATAATCAGATCATAATAATGGATACATTGCATGGAATATCAGCTGCACAGTATATGAGAAAAATATTAGGTGATCGTTTATCTATATTATATATTGATGCCTTATTTAATAATAGGGTTAATAGAGAATATAATAAATTAAAGTTAAAAGGCGAAAATTGTAATATTTCAGATATTGCGAAAAGAACCGAAAAAAAAGATATTGCTAAAGCAAAATTTGGACTATTGTCAATAAAGAAATTACCATATACTTATATTTTAAATAATGATGATGATTTTTATAGTTTTGAAAAAAAATTAGATGTTTTTGCTAATTATATTTTAGGAGAACAGGGAAAAAATAAATGTATAGTGAAAAAATAAAATATTCATTTATAATTCCAACATATAATTCTGAAAAAACTATATTTAAATGTTTGAATAGTGTTTTAAATCAAGAAAGTTGTGATTATGAGGTTTTGATTATTGATGATGGTTCGACCGATAATACTTTGAATATTGTTACTGAACTTTCAAAAAAAAATGATAAAATCAAAATAAAAAAGAATAGTCATAAGGGAATTAGTGAAATTAGAAATATTGGTATATGTAATAGTATTGGTGATTATATAATTTTTGTGGATTCTGATGATTATGTTAATCCTGAATTACTAAGTGTCTTAAATAAATATGATGATGACGTTATTAAATTTTCTGTTTTTTGTAGTAATGGTAGTGATAGATTTGTCCAGCCTAAATTTATATCAATTACTGGTATGGAATGTTTAAAATTGTTTTGTAATAGTGAAAATATTTTTGCTACACCATGGGGTTATGCTTTTAGGAGGAGTTTGTTTTTAAATAATAAATTATTTTTTTTAAAAGGAAAAACGCATGAGGATTTTGGCTTAATACCTTTGGTGTTAATTTATGCTAAGACTGTTAGTAGTATAGAATATGTTGGATATAATTATATTAAACGTGTTGGAAGTATTACTCAGGAAACTGAGTATGAAAAAGAAATATCTAGAATGTATGATTTTATTGATCAATTTTGCTTTGTAATTGGTAGTCTTAATAATATGAATATTGAACAATTATACAAAAAAATTTATAATGATTATTTTATAAATCGATTATATATAAAATTTAATAATTTTAAACGTAATATAAAAGAATATTACGATTATGATGAGGTGGTAAAAAAATGTTGCAAAAAAATCAATACGTTTTTGATAAAACAAAAGTTGAATTACCGGAAATTTACATAAAAAAACTTAATGAGGTTGTTGAGCAAGCTATTAAAATTTTTGAAAATAATTTAAAAAGTATAATTTTAGGTGGTTCTGGTGGAAAGGCTGAAATTATTCCATATTGGTCTGATTTAGACATATATATTGTATTAGATGAATATAATTTCTCTCAGGTGCAAACATTTATGAAGGTTGATAATAAATATGATGAAATTCATGTTGGTGTAACAATATATACAATGGATGAAGTGGTAAATAATTTGATTGATGGAAAAACAAAAGTTATGATTTATGAAAAGGAACAATTAAATGTTGATCCAACCCTTTATGGAAAAAATTATTTTTTAAAACAAAAGTATACTGACATACAACTTAATGATATTAATAATTTGCCTAGTATTGTTCATTCTTGTAGAAGAAATTGCATTGATTTAGAAAATAATGAAGTGACCTTATTAAAGTCGCACGTAAAAAAGTTTATTGTTATGTTAAAGTGTATTTTAAATATTAATGGAATATTTTCTTATGGATATCAAAAGGTTATGAATGATTTTTATAACTTGTGTGAAGAAAAAGGTTTGTTAGATAAAAAGATACTTAATTTTAAAATTAAAGAGGTTACTTCAAAAAATTATAATTTGAGTGAAGCAAAAGAAGCGTTTTTAGATATAAATAAAGTTGTTTTTGAAAACTTATTAGAACTAATAAACAAAAAAATTAATAAGAATGAACCGGTTATATCTTGTATGGGTATTGTTTCTTGTAAAAAAAATAATGACATATATGTTGCTCTATTGCGTGATGTTAATAACTGTTGGGTTATTCCAAAAGGACATTTGGAAAAAAATGAAACATTTATAGAAACGGCGATTAGAGAGGTGAAGGAAGAAACTAATATAGATATCAACACTCATAATTTTGTAGATAAGGTTGGAGAATATAAATATTGTTCTGACCTCGAAGGAACTATGAAATTAATAAAAATTTATTTATTTAAAATCGATGAATTTCAACCTATTATTCCTTTAGCTGAAGAAGATTTTGTAGATGGAAAGTGGTTACCGTTAAGCGAAGCTATAGAAAAAAGTACATATCAGGAGCAAAAATCTGCTTTAGAAAAAATAGAATTGATGTTATAAAAATAAATTGAATGCCGAAATTTGGACAAAGAAAAATGTCAAAAAGCTATGATAAATAATGAAAGTATCATAGCTTTTTTGTGATAAGATATCATTTAAGAGTGATAGAAATAATTATATTATTTATTTAGATATATGTTTAACAATGTTATTAAACAAAGGTTTTAATGTAAAAGCTGTTTCTCTTATGTTAGGACACAGTTCTACAATAATTACAACAGCTGTTTATTATGATAAGAGTTGTTTAGTAATTGATTTAACTGAGGAATTAAATAGGTATATAGATAAGGTAAAAACGATTAATAAAATTAACGAAGATGTAGTTGATGTTGCAACGAATTTTAACAAAATATTTAAAGAATTTCAATTGGTATGACATGAATAGTTGTGTTAATTTATTATAAATGATAAAATACATAATAGCTTGAAATTATTGGTGTTATTTAAATTTATTTAATGCTATTTAATGCTGTTTTGTGTTATTTAGTAAGTTTGTGACTTTTATGCGTTGCAAGATTAAAATTTTGAAAAAAGTGGTAGATATTTGTATTTTTGCAACGAATTTTATGATTTTTGCAACGAATTTAATGGTTAATAGTAGTCATAGTGAGGTGATAAAATGTTCGATTTAGTATCTAAATTTGATCCGAGTGGCGATCAACCACAGGCGATAGATGAACTTGTTAAAGGAGTAGAGGAAGGCAAGAAATTCCAAGTATTACTGGGCGCAACAGGTACTGGTAAGACTTTTACGATAGCGAATGTTATTCAAAAGACACAAAAACCAACTTTGGTTTTAGCTCATAATAAGACATTAGCTGGACAACTTTATGGGGAATTAAAAGAATTATTTCCTAATAATCATGTTTGTTACTTCGTCAGTTACTATGATTATTATCAACCGGAGGCTTATGTTGCTAAAACGGATACTTATATCGAAAAGGATGCATCTATTAACGATGAGATAGATGAGCTTCGACATGCCGCAACGGCCGCACTTATTTCTCGAAAGGATGTTATAGTTGTGGCTTCGGTTTCTTGTATTTATGGTATTGGAGAGATTGAAGATTATACAGATAAGACTTTGTTCTTTAGTGTTGGCGATGAAGTTGACAGAGATAAGATAATCGAGAAATTAATTGATATGCTTTATGAGAGAAATAATATAGATTTAAAGAGAGGTACTTTTAGAGTAAGAGGGGACGTGCTGGAAATTATTCCAATCGGCCAACACTCTAAAGGGGTTAGGATTGAGTTCTTCGGGGATGAAATTGATCGAATTAGTGAGTTTGATTTAGTTACGGGAACGATTATTTCGGATAAAAAAACTTATACTTTATTTCCAGCTAGTCACTTTGTAACTAGTGAGGGTAAATTAAAGATAGCTATTGAAAGAATAAAAAAAGAGCTTGAAGAACAGCTCGATAAATTTCAAAGCGAAAATAAACTTTTAGAGTATCAGAGATTAAAAGAGAGAACTAATTATGATATAGAGATGCTTTCGGAAACGGGATTTTGTAGAGGTGTGGAAAATTATTCAAGACATTTGGCTTTAAGAGGTCCTGGTGAAACACCGACAACTTTAATTGATTTCTTCGGTAAGGACTTTTTACTTGTGGTCGATGAGTCCCATGTTACACTTCCACAGGTTAAAGCGATGTACAACGGTGATAGAATGAGAAAGCAATCTTTGGTTGATTATGGTTTTAGACTTCCTAGTGCGCTTGACAATAGGCCGCTCAAGTTTGATGAGTTTGAAAAAAAACTAGATTATGCGATATATGTTTCTGCGACACCTGGTGATTATGAAATAGAGAAGAGTAATCATACGATTGTCGAACAAATTATTAGACCGACTGGACTTCTCGATCCAAAAATCGAGGTTAAACCAACGGAAAATCAAATTGATGATCTAGTAAGTCAAATAAATAAGCAGATTGTGAAGAATGAACGCACATTAATTACAACGTTAACTATTAGAATGGCTGAAGAACTTACGGCTTATTTGAAGAAGTTAGATATCAAAGTTGCTTATCTACATAACGAGATTAAGACTTTAGAGAGACTTAGAATTATTCGTGATTTAAGGCTTGGAAAATACGATGTTGTGGTTGGAATAAATTTACTTAGGGAAGGTATCGATATTCCAGAGGTTAGTTTGATTGCTATTTTGGATGCCGATAAGCAAGGATTTTTACGTAGCGAGAGAAGTTTAATTCAAACTATCGGAAGAGCGGCACGTAATGCGAATGGTAGAGTTATCATGTATGCCGATATTATGAGTGATTCGATGAAGGCAGCGATTAGCGAGACAGAACGTAGAAGAAGTATTCAGGAGGCTTATAATAAGGAACACGGCATTACTCCGAAGACGATTGTCAAAGAGATTAGAGATGTCGTTACGAATAATACAAAGACTCCAGAGAAGAAGGAAGAGAAGATGAGTAAGCGTGAGAAAGAGGAGCTTATGATAAATATCGAGAGGGAAATGAAGGAAGCAGCGAAGAATTTAGACTTCGAGAGAGCTATGGAACTTAGAGATGCTTTATTTGAAATGAAAAGCGAATAAGACCTAAATGGTCTTTTTTTTCCATAGGTTCTGTTATACTTTGTGACTGATAAATAATATCATTGAGTTTTTATATGGTTATATAGACTATCTGTTTTAAATTATCCTTATATTTGTTGATATATATTGTTGTGTTTTCTTATCAGTCATTTTGTTTAACACAGCCTTTCCATAAAAAAGAGACGGATATTTTGATAGAAAAATGTATTTTTAAAAGGAGTATGATATCCGCCTCTACTATAATTATTATATGTGGAAGGCGAAATTCCTTTTTTTATGATAATTTTTTTTAGATTTTTTGGTTTTTTTTAATTTTTCTTCGAATATGGTATAATATTAATGATTATTTAGATATTTTTTAATTTTTAAATATGAGGAAGGAATTGTCCAATGGCTTTAAAAACGACTAGTAAAAAGGTTAAAACAACTTTGTTTGTATATAAAATATTTGATTATATCGTAAAAATAACAGGATATACTTTAATTTTGATGGGAACATCGATTGTTTTTGAAAATACACTATATATAGACAATACTAATTATGGATTATGGGGTTTTTTGGCGGCAATTTTAGTATATCTTTTAAACAAGACAATAAAGCCTTTTTTAGTGTGGTTAACTATTCCAATTACTGGACTTACAATGGGACTTTTCTATCCTTTCATTAATTTAATTATTTTAAAAATAGTAAGTTTGATTTTAGCTGGCCATTTTGAAATATATGGAATTTGGTTTGCTTTAATCGCGTCTGTTTTGATTTCGGTTATGAATATTATTGTCGATGATATTATAGATAAGGGAAAGGCGGAAATATATGGATCCAGTGATTAATTTAGGTTTTATTTCTATTCATATTTATTCGATATGTCTTTTTATCGCAATTTTGCTTGGTTCTAATTTAGTTATTAGAGAGGCCAAGAGACATGGAATAAGTGAGAATTTTATAATTAATTTATTGTTTTTTGGAATTGTTTTTGGAATAGTTGGGGCGAGGATTTATTTTGTTATATTTAACTGGGATTATTACAGTGATAATGTTTTAGATATATTTAAAGTTTGGGAAGGTGGTCTTGCAATTCACGGTGGAATTATAGCTGCCTTGATATGTATTTTAATAATTTGTCACAATAATAAGGTTAATTCTTTAAAGGTTTTAGATTATATTGTTGTCGGGGCGATTATTGGCCAAGCTATTGGAAGATGGGGTAATTTCTTTAATGGTGAAGCACATGGGCCAGAGACGACTTTAAGTTATTTACAGAGTTTACCAATACCCGATTTTATTATAGATGGGATGCATATAGGTGGAACTTATTATATTCCAACGTTTTTATATGAATCGGTTTGGTGTTTAATTGGTTTTGTCATTATGATTTTAATTAGACATCGTAAATTTATGAAAGTTGGTTTTTTAACAAGTTTTTATTTAATGTGGTATAGCTTTGAAAGATTTTTTGTCGAAGGACTTAGAACTGATAGTTTAATGCTGGGGCCAATTAAGATGGCTCAAGTTGTGTCAGTAATTATGTTTGTTTCGGGAATCTGTTTATTTATTTGGTGTCTGTTTAAATCAAAGAAATATAACGAGGAGGCGAAAAAATGCGAAAAGTCAAATGCTTAATTGTCGGCGCGGGGCCGGCCGGAATGACGGCTGCTATTTATTTGAAAAGAGCAGGGATTGATTTTATACTTATGGATAAATCTGCTCCTGGTGGAGAGCTTTTAAAAACGAGTGTAATCGAAAATTATCCTGGAGTTTCAGAGGTAAATGGGCCTGATTTGGCAATGAAGATGGTCAATCAACTTAAGGGTCTTGATATAAAGCCTGAATTTGACGAGGTTTTGGATATTACTAAGAATGGTAATTTATTTACGGTTAAAACTCTAAAAGATGAAATTTTATGTGACAATGTTATTTTAGCTACGGGAAGGGTTCCTAATTCTTTGAAAATAGATGGTGAAGATAGATTTATCGGTAAAGGTATTAGTTACTGCGCGCCTTGTGATGGAAGTTTTTATAAAGACAAAGTTGTGGCGATTGTCGGCGGTGGTGATACGGCGGTAACCGATGCGATTTATATGTCTGGTTTAGCTAAAAAGGTTTATGTTTTAGTGAGAAGCGAACTTAAAGCTTCAAATGTTTTGGTTCAAAGATTAAAATCTAAGGAAAATGTAGTGGTTATAAAACCAGTAAGTGTCAGTAAAATAATTTATGATGAAAGGATAAAGGGTGTTGTTTTAAATAATGAAGAAGAAATACTGGTCGATGGTATTTTTCTGGCAATCGGTGGAAGGCCCGATTTGAAATTTGCTTCTTCTTTGAATTTAGATGAGGAAAATGGCTATTTAATCGTCAATTCAAAGATGGAGACTAGTGTGAGAGGAATATACGGGGCAGGAGATATTATAAAGAAGGATTTTTATCAAATTGTTACGGCAACTAATGATGGTGCAGTCGCCGCACTTGCGATAACTGGGAAGGAATGATTTTAGATGAAAATTGCTGTTTTAGGTGGAGGTACAGGTCTTAGTACACTACTTAGAGGTTTAAAAAAATTGCCTTTTGAAATATCGGCAATTGTCTCTGTTTGTGATGACGGAAGTAGTACAGGAAGATTAAGAGAAGAATTTAATGCTCCTGCTGTGGGTGACATTAGAAAAGTTCTTATTAGTTTGGCCGAAAACGAAGATTCTGTAAGACAGCTTTTGGATTATAGGTTTAATACTTATAGTGATTTAAATGGTCATCCGCTTGGGAATTTACTTTTAATTGGAGCATCAGAAATTGAAGGAAATATTTCAGATGGTATTTCTTTAATTGGTTCAATTTTAAAATTAAAAGGTGAGGTTATTCCTTTAACTGAAGATAATGTCGTTTTAGTTGGAAAAATGCTTGATGGATCAACCGTTGTTGGGGAGCACAATATTACAGAGAGTGGTAAAGGAATTCGAAAGGTTTATTATAAAAAACATCCAAAGGTGAATTTAGATGTTTTAAAAGCTATTCGTCATGCGGATGCGATAGTGCTTAGTATGGGAAGCTTGTTTACTTCGATTATTCCTAATTTACTTTGTGAAGAGGTAAGAAAAGAAATAGATAAAAGCGCGGCCAAGATTATTTATGTGTGCAATATCATGACACAGCCGGGGGAAACGGATAATTTTAAGGTAAGCGATCATATTAAACTTTTAAATAGTTATTTAGGTAAGAGAAAAGTTGATGCGGTTGTCGTGAATACAGGAAAAGTTGACGAAAAAATTGTTGAAAATTATGCGACAGCGGAGCAAAAAGATTTAGTTATTTACGACAAAGATAATTTAAAAAAATATAATGTTGATACGATTGAAAACGATTATATTACTTTAGATGGTGGTTCAATTAGACATAATACATTAAGAGTTTCTTTAGATATGCTTTCATATTTATTAGATAAGAGGTGATACTTAGTGTCATTTACAAGTGAGGTTAAGGAAGAAATATGTACTTTGAAGCTTGATAAAGCGGATAAAATTTCAGAACTTTCTGGTATTATTGGTTCTTCATTTGATGGACATAATATAAGAGTGGTTACGGAAAGTAATATGGTTGCTAGAAGAATATATTCTTTAATTAAAGATTTGTTTGGAATTTATCCGAAAGTAACGGTTAGAAAAGGATATAATTACAATAAAAAATTTCTTTATATTGTAGAAGTTTTAGAAAATAAAAAAAAGGTTTTGGATGAGCTTGGAATAGGTGATTTTGTCCCTTCTTTGTTTATATGGGCAGATGAAGGGTTAGCACGAGCTTATTTACGCGGTGTTTTTTTAACTTCTGGTAGTATAAATGATCCGAAAACGGCAAGGTATCATTTAGAATTTAATTTGAGTAATCTAAATTATGCAGAATTTATAAAAAAATTACTTAATTCTTTTAATTTAAATAGTAAGATTTTGCATAGGGAAAATCATTACATGGTTTATGTTAAAGGAGCATCAGAAATTGGCGATTTTTTAAGAATGATAAGTGCAATGAAGGCTGTTTTATATTATGAAGATATTAGAATATATAGAGATCATAAAAATATGACAAATAGGCTTAATAATTGTGAGCAAGCTAATGTCGATAGAGCGATTGAAACAGCTTTAAACCAGGTAAAAGATATAAAATTTATCGAAAATAATGGAAATTTAGATATGTTAAATGAAAAAGAGAAAATTGCGGCAAATTACAGACTTAAATATCCAGAAGCTTCTCTTTTAGAGCTTGCAGAGATTATAAGTATGGAAACAGAAACTAAAACTTCAAAATCTAGTTTATATTATAGATTTAAAAAAATTAGTGAAATTGCTTTAAAAATTAAAGAAAATTATAAATAACATTGTGTTTTATTGTAAAAGGTAAAAAAATTATTTTTCCTTTTTTTTTACCAAAAATGAATGTAAATAATGTAGATTTTAACTCTAATTTACCCAGAAATTATCGAAATAAATTACCC
>DVFV01000016.1 GCA_018713045.1 Candidatus Coprosoma intestinipullorum
GCTCAAATGAAAAAGTAAATGCAACTTTGAAAGTTTAAATGCAACCGTATAGGTGAAAATTTGCCAAAATCTATAACCAACAAAGGTTAACTTTGTTGGCAACTTTATTTTAAACTATTATAAAAATCAAGGGTCAAGATAAACTCACTATCGTTCGCCCTTGATTTTTATATATAAATTAGACACTAATCATTTTTTGTGATAATATATGTTCATAAACATTGTTAGTAAATTTAGGCACGCAAAAGGAGGCTGCTTTTGTAAAATTTTTTTTGAATTTCAAAATGCAACCCTGTAATTATTTGTGTGAAGTTTTTACTGATGGTGCTTATCTTAGCTATTCGTTAATTTATCTTTTTAACAAACTTTCAGGTAAATTAACATCATTAGGATTAATTTCTTTAATCCCAAGCTTATCTAAGGTATCTTTACCATAGATAGAACTGAAGACAAAATATGGTGACTTGTCATTCAGTTTTTTTCTTTTATATGAATTAACATGTGACATTACCAAATTGATATCTTCTTGTGTTAGATTATCAAAAGAAGTGCCTTTTGGTAATCTTCTTCTTATTAGTTCATGGTTAACTTCACATGAACCTTTTTCATTTGGACTTGATGGATGACAATAAAATATTCTGGTCCTTTGTTCTCCTGTTTCCATGTTAAATTCAATTTCTGTAGGATTAGAAAATTCACTACCATTATCAGTTAATATAATGACAAACATTTCCTTAAATTTGTCTATGCCTAGTATTTTTTCTAAATTATTAAATACATCTATAACTGATTGTGCATCATTATGTTCTCTTAAGAAAGCAAGCATTAAAGAACAATTAACAAAATGTATGGTAAGTAAAACTTTGCCACCTTTTCTACCTTCTACGCTATCCATTTGAACAACAGGTGTATCTGGATGTTCTTCCATATATTTAAGGTAATCTTCGTATGTTCTACCTTCTAAACAATGTTTATCCACTTTATATATTTTAACTCTCTTTCTTCTTTGTCTATATCTTACTTTCCTTGGTAAATCAATATTTTTTACCTCTAATATATTTTGATCAACAAGTTTATAAATTGTTTTTTCACTACACATAATTTTATTTTTATTATTGATTACTGCTTGATGAATAGACTGACCTTGATCTTTAATTAAAGGAACAAGAAGTTTGTTTAAATATTCTATTTCTTCTTTGTCTATCAATATTCCTTCACGTGTTTCTGAAAGTGTATCAGAGTATTCTTTCTCAGAATAAATTGCATCATAAATATGTTTAGTTAAAGTACAACGTGATTTTTTTGAACAGCCATTACAGACATAAGGTGGTTTATTAAGTAAAGGACATTTTTCTTCTTTAAATTCACTACAGTTATTCAAAGTACAAGCCCGACCTCTGTTAGGACAAGTAGCTCTGTAAATACAATTATTAAATCTTCTACCAATGCCACCTGAATTTTTAACGATATAATGATTTCTAACTTCTCTGGATATGGTAGTACAATTTTTACCTATTAATTTTCCAATTTCTTTAAATGATTTGTTTTGGTTTAAATATTTTTCAATATCTAATCTTTCATCCAATGATAAATGCTTGGACATAATTCATACTCCTCTCATTCAAGCACCATCAGTGAATGTTATTATATACTTTTCCTATGTAAATGCAACATCATAAAATTTTCCGTTTAAATGCAACTTTAATTATTTTTAGGGTTGCATTAAGTTTTACATTTCATATATGTTTCCTTTTTCTTTGACAATTTTAATATTAGTCTTTTGTTATATTAGTAAAAGGTGGTATAATGAAAGTAAAAGTTTTTGACGAAAGTCACGAAAAAGATTTGGAAGAGGCAATAAATAAGTTTATTTCTGAAGAGGAGCCAGAGATTATGGATATTAAGTTTTCAACGGCGGTCGCAATGTTTTCAGAAGAACAGATTTTTTGTTTTTCAGCACTTATAGTTTATCGGTAGGTGGTGTTTATGAAAAAAACAGGATTTTTAGCTGGAGCGGCAATTTCAACTATTGGAATTGTTATATGCAAGGTTATTGGTCTTGTATATGTTATTCCATTTTATGCGATTATTGGAACGCAAGGCGGAGCTTTATATAGTTATGCTTATTCTATTTATAATATGTTTTTGAATTTGGCAACTTCAGGTATACCGGTGGCAATGAGTAAGGTTGTCAGTGAATACAACGAAGTTGGATATTATAATACTAAAGAACGAACTTTTAAAATGGGTCTGAAAATTATCGGATTTCTTGGATTAATTTCGTTTTTAGTACTATTTATTTTTGCTCCACAAATTGCTTATTTAATTATTGGTGATGTTAAGGGCGGGAATAGTGTAGAGGATGTAACGATGGTTATAAGAGTTATATCGACGGCTATTTTGGTTGTGCCTTTTTTAAGTGTGTCTAAAGGTTATTTACAAGGTCATAAAATTATGCAGGTTTCTTCGGTTGCAAATATTTTAGAACAGATAGTTAGAGTAATTGTGATTTTAGCTGGAAGTTTTTTAACTTTAAAGGTATTTCATCTTAGTTTAAACACGGCCGTTGGAGTTGCGGTTTTTGGGGCAACAGTAGGGGCGTTGTTTGCTTATTTTTATGTTTATGCCAAGATTAGAAAAAGTAAAAGTTTAAATAGAAAAGCTAAGCCTACACTGGCAGAGGTTAAAATAACAAATAAAGATTTAGTAAAGAAAATTATTTTTTATGCTTTACCATTTGTGGCTATTTCAGTTTTACAATCAGCGTTTGTCATGGTCGATGTGTTTACGGTAGTTAGGGGACTTACAGGTATTGGATATACAACGGAGATAAGTGAGAATGTCCTTAGTGTTATCGCAACATGGGGTTCAAAACTTAATATGATTGTCATGTCGATTTCAATGGGAATTGTCATGAGTTTAATTCCAGCTATTGCTTCGGCTTATGCGGTTAAAAATTATGACGAGGTTAACGGTAAAGTAAATCAGGCTTTAAAGACTCTACTTTTCGTATGTGTGCCAATGGCAACAGGTCTTTGCTTCTTGTCTTCAGCTGTATGGACAGTATTTTACGGTTATAACGAGCTTAATAGTTCAGTATTTAAGTTACTTATTATGTCACAGATTACTTTGTCTGTTTGTTCAGTTATGGTCAATGCGAGTCAATCTATGAATAACACTAAGCAGTCTATTATTGCTTTAGGCGGTTCCCTTATCGCTAAAGTTTTATTAAATGTACCGATGATGCATCTATTTAACTTAATTGGGATTGAAGCTTACTATGCACCAATTGCTTTAAATATTTTAATCGATACAAGTGCGAGTCTGTATTTACTTTATATAGTTAAAAAGGATACAAGAGTAAGTTATTTTAAGACGGTTCAAACGATTATAAAGATTGTTTTGTGCACGGTCATAATGGTACTTGTTTTATCTATTTTAAATATGTTTATTCCAAGTTATTCACATTCAAGAATGATTTCC
>DVFV01000017.1 GCA_018713045.1 Candidatus Coprosoma intestinipullorum
TTTTTTAATATATGATAACCGCGTTTTAATCGTTCAGAATTTATCGAAAACACTTGATAAAGGTGAAACTATAGTTCTACCCGATAATCCAACTTATAAAAATAATTTTGAGTTCGAGTTTGTCAAGGAAACTGATGATTTTACGGCAAGTAGTAAACAAGAAATTCTAGACATTCTATATACGGTGTTAAACAATGGACTTGATAATTTTACTTTTTACTGCGATCAGAATTATGGAACTTGCGTAAGTGATTTTAAAGAGATAAGTCAAGATCAGGTTTTACTTTCAACTATCAACAATATGGTTTCTCCTTTTAACAGTTATGATAAAATTTCTTTTACGATTGCGGCTTATGGTAAGATAGATATGGAAATTCAAAAATTATACAGCGATGAGGAAATTACTAGGGTTGATAATGAAATCGAGAGGTTAATTACGGAAAATCTCGGAAATAAGATGAGTGACCGAGATAAGATCAAGTTTTTCCACGATTATTTAATCAACAACAGTAAATACGATCAAGACAGAGCGACAGCAATTGAAAATGGCAGCGATATCGACAATAATTCACATAAAGCAATTGGTCCGCTTTTCGATAAGATTGCTTTGTGTAGCGGATATAGTGATGCGATGAAGTTATTTTTAGATAAGTTAGAGATTCCAAATTACAAAATTTCTAATACTAGACACAGCTGGAATTTAGTCTATGTCGATGGAAAGTGGTTACATTTAGATTTAACTTGGGATGATCCAGTTACTGATACAGGTGCAGATTTACTTTTACATAAATTTTTCTTGATTACAACTGATGAGCTTCAAGATTTAGATGCGACGGAACACAATTTCAACGCAGAATATTATCCAGAAGCAGAAAAAGCCTAGAAGGCTTTTTCTATTGGCAAAATTACAGTTGCCCTGGTATATTTTTCGGGCCTGGATGTATAATTTAAAATTCCTTGATGGGCTGTTATAATTTCGTCGGATAAAGATACACCTAAGCCAGTTCCCCTAGCTTTAGTTGTGTAAAAGGGTTCTTTGATTTTATTTAAGGTTTCTTTATCCATCCCTACTCCATTATCTTCGATGCAGACTTTAATTTGGTCATTATTTATTTTGGTCCATATTTTGATTTTGGTTACTCCGTCGGCTTCACAGCTATTTTTCAAAAGGTTAATAAAGACTTGAACTAAGCGATTATAATCACCGCTTATATATATTTCATCGTCTTTTAGATTGGTTTCAAGTTTTATTTTATAGGAGTTAAATAATAGTTTGGTGTTTTTGACAACGTCTTCTAGGAGAAGATTAATATCGACTGGCTCTTTATTTATTTTTATTTTATTCATGGCCAGGAAATCTTCTAAGAGTAATAATGTCCGGTTGATTTCTTCTTTTAAGATTGGGATGTATTTTTTGGCGTGCTCCTGATTGTTTACGTCAAACATATCGAGGTAGCCTTTACATACGGCAATCGGATTTTTAATTTCATGGGTTATTTGAAATAGTGATGATTTGATTTCTTTGTCGTGCTCGATTTCTTTTAGGCTCATATGAAGTTTTAGAACATCTTCTACTCTAGTGTGCAGGAAGACGGCACCAGATGTTAAGATAAATAGTAATATAGAGATAATTACGATGTTTAGGGTTTGGTTTGGAATAAAGCCGTTTATGGATATGTTTAGGATTAATAGGGAAATCATTTTAATAAGGCAAAATTCGATTATAAATTTTTTGATATCTAGTTTTTTTTCATCTTTTAGATATAGTAGATAATAGATAACATATTCGGCTATAATTAAAATATAGAGTTTTTGATAAAAGGTCATGTAATAACCGGCAATTAGGATGGAACAAAACAAAATAGTTAGTTTCGATTTTTTCAAATAAGCTAAAACTAGAGGAATATTGATTATAATTAAAGGTATTCCTGGGAATAAGGGCTTGGCAAATTTGAATATCATGTAGATCATCGTAAATATCGCGATGACAAAAACTAATTCGTTTTCTTTTTTATCAAAGGTTTTGGAGTATGCTGTATAAAGTAAATATAAACTTAAAGGTAGTATGATATTGTTTACATCTAAAAGTATTATGTCTATTTTATCCATTTGTTATCACCTGGCTTAATTATATATGTTTCTTTTGTCGGGTTTTGTCGAAAAAAAGAAGAAAATGCAGAATTTAATGATTTTCTTCTTTTTTAAATATGATAAGTTTACTACAGACATAGTTGAATATAATGACTATGGCCTGGGCGATTATTTTACAGATAAAGTCATTATAAGATAAAACGGTTACAGTTACATACATAAATAACATTTCGACAATTAATGATGAGATTCTAGCTAAAAAGAAATTAATTATTTCTTTAATTCGTTTGGAACCTTGGGCTTTACTTTTAAAGACGTATTTACGGTTAGTAAGATAGGCAAAGGTTACAGCAATTATCCACGAGAGAACGTTGGCAATTTGAATGTCCAATGCCGATTTAGATGATAAAAATGTGTTTGTAAAAATGGCATAGGTTATGATAGTAACGACTGTCGTTAAAACACCAAATATTAAATAATTAATTATTTCATCGTATTTTTTATAATATTTTAAAGCAAGTTCATAGTATTTTTTCATTAGTTACAGACCTCATTTTTGGAACAAGTACTTTGGTACTCATATTTATATTGATTATTCGATGCATCATAAGTTATTTTTACACAGCCATTCATTTCTTTATCAGTCGTCGGGTCGATGACTTCTTTTTCACTGTTTAAGTATCCTTCTTCTTTTAGGCATTTTAGACTTTTTTCAATTGACTGGCCATTATTTAAAGGAAGTTCTCTAACGTTTTCGGTTCCCCAACGTTTGGCAGCATTTAAAACTACAGATTTTTGTTCTTCAAAGGCATCTTCTCTTGAATTATTAATCGTATCGGTAATGGCCGGGATAACGATTGTCGCAATAACTCCTAGGATAACGATTACAGCTAGAAGTTCGATTAATGTAAATCCTTTTTTCATATCTTTCACCTAGTTTAAATTATACTTTGGGAAAGACTAGATGTCAACTTAAAAAAGCAGGTGTTTACCTACTTAATGTTTTTTGCTTTCCTTTGGAAATTCCTTCTAATTCTGGATATAAGCGAGCAGCTAATTCGGTATATTCAACAATTTTTCTTTCATAGTCTTCGACTTTTTGACGATCTTCTTTATTTTTGATGTTATTTATACCGATAGTATATTTTAGATAGAAAAGAAATGGACTTTGTTTAAAACTATCTTCAATATATTGATTCCATTTTTGATTAAATAAAGCAATTCTTTGTTCTAAATCTTCTTCTGATTCAGTTTGGCTGTTTTCAAATGTTAAGTATGGAATTTCTTTATTTTGTTTTTCTTCTTTTAAACTATCGCGTTCACTTATAAGTTCATAAGAATTTTTAGCAAATTCTTCAAAATCTTTAATGTTACTCATTTTTCCTCCTGCCTTTCTAAATGGGCATTAACAATTGTAACATATTTTAGATTTAGATAAAAGAAAAAAATAGGTTTTTTCCTATTTTAAAGATGACGTCCCATTTGCGGTTGTTCAGGTTCGTCTAATATTTGTTCTTCTGTAGGGACTTTTTCACTGTATAGTTTTTCGATTTCATCAGCAGCACGATTAACTTCTTCTAATTGAATTTTTAGAGCGTTATCAGCAAGTTCAGTGGCTTGTTTTATAATTTCTTCGTCGGTAAGAGTATCTTTTAGGGTCGGACGTATGGCTTGGTACATGTTCCCAATGATTTCATCTCTTCGAGCCATAATGTCTCTAGCTGTTTTATTATATTTTTTTAGACTTTGTATCTTCTTTTCTATTCTTTCATTCATCGAACATACCTCCTTTATTATTTATATTTTATCACGTGGTTATTTTGTGGTCAATGGGTTATCTTCTTGCGTAGACTTTTTGTTTAGCTATTTTTTGGGGTTCTAGTTCTTTTATTAAGCTATAGATTACTCCGCAAAGGTTATGAATTCTTTTTGAAAAATATCTTTGGTAATATTCTTCTTTGCTCATACTAGAAACTAGACGACCATTTACTGGGACGTTGATAGATTTTGATGCTTGATATTGGCTTTCAAAATCTGTGTATCCATCTTCAAGCATTTTTTTAGATATTTCTAGACTGTTTTGCAGGTCACGAGCTTTTTCCTCGTCAGGATTAGTTTGCTTGCCATAACGTCTTCTTAGTTCATTTAAAGCTTTAGTATAGCTATCATTACTTGTTTGATTTGAGTCTAGGTCGATATTTTCTAATAGCTCTTCACCATCTAATACAGCTGCTTCTAAGTCTTCTATGTCTTTTTCGTACATTTCCATTGTAGTTATTTGTTTTTTCATATTTATTCCTCCAAACATTTGTTTACTCTACACTTTTTTGACAAAGTTGTCAAATTGAAAATATTTGATTAAAAAAGTAGTGCCTACAAAAGCACTACAAATTGGTTAAGCGTTTTTGGTCGGTGTTTTCATCTTCTTTTTCTTTACTAATGATCTCACCGTTAACGCTACTGTCTGATAAGGTTTCATTACCTAAGTCTTTAAGAAGGTTCTGAACTTGATATTGTTCATATATTTCGATACATTTTGGATCAAGGTATTTTCGCATATTTGAGTTATAAAGAAATTCAATATATGATAAGATAAATTTATTTTTACCTTCGATGTAATTTTCAGTGGTTTTTTCAACATCAGGATGTTCTTTTAGAAACTCTGTTTTGACGCCATTACTAAGCCAATCGTTTAAGACATAGCGAATACGATTTGCGCTGGCTTCGCAAAGGTCGGCTATTTGAATGAAGTTAGAATAATTAAGGCGCCTTTCGGCGATACTAATTTGCGTCATTTCAGAGTTAATCGAATAGACTGCAAGGTTATAGTATTTGCCTAAAACTTTTCTGACTTCGGGATTTTCAGCAAGATATTTTTCTCGGTTTTCTTTAGATAACCAATTTTCTAGAACAAAGTGAATGTTTTTCGCACATTTTTCACAAAGGTCTAAAACTTGGCCACGATTAGTTTCCGTAAGACTTTCTTCGGTTGATTCAATCTTACTTACTTCCGTTTCAATAGAGTTTATACATATTTCGTAAAATTTCCTGTCGTCCTCCCCACTCATACATCTCACTCCTTGATATTTAAATTATACTATATTTTATGTTTTTGTCAAACTGGGATGAGGTGATTTTGTTTAAAATTTGACACTTGTTTGCATTAATTTTTTCTTAATGATAGAATTATTTTACGAGGTGATTTTCTTTGAAGGCTGTAGGAATTATTTGCGAGTATAATCCGATGCACAATGGACACATTTATCATATTCAAAAGGTGCGAGAGTTATACCCAGATTATGTGATTGTTTTAGTGATGAGTGGTAATTTCACTCAAAGGGGGGACGCTAGTTTAATAGATAAGTGGAAGAAGTGCGAAATTGCCCTTAATTATGTGGATTTAGTCGTCGAGCTACCGTTTGTCTATGCGACGCAGGCTGCCGATATTTTTACGAGTATGGGATGTGAGATTCTTAAGCATTTAGGTATTTCAGCTTTTGTGTTTGGAAGTGAGAGTAATGATATCGAGATGCTTAAGCGAATGGTTTTGATTCAAGATAGTCCGGAGTATCAAATGCGAGTTAAAAATAATTTGGCTTTGGGCAAAAATTATCCAACTAGTATGTCTTTAGCTTTAGAGGATTTAGGCGGCATGGCAATCAGTAAGTCTAACGATCTACTTGGTCTTGGCTATGTCAGAGGTTTTAGGAATACTAATATCGAAGTGCGGACGATTAAAAGAACAAATGATTATAATGATGAGTGTTTAGCAGGAAAGATTACAAGTGCGACTAGTATAAGAAAGGCATTAAGAAATGGGGTTTCTGTTTGTGATTATGTTCCTTCAGTTACTTACGATAATTTGAATAATTTACATTTTATGGATGATTATTTTGATTTGCTTAAATACAAGATTATAAGCGATGACGATTTAAGTAGGTATTTAGGCGTCGATGAAGGTATTGAAGGACGAATTAAAAAAGTTATTTTAGAGGCCAATAATTTAGATGATTTGATAAAAATGGTCAAGAGTAAAAGATATACTTATGTCAAATTAAACAGAATGTTTTTACATATTTTATGCGGTTTTACAAAGAGCGAGGCTTTGGAGACGCGAAGATTAGAATATATTAGAGTTTTAGGTTTTAATCTGAGGGGACAAGAGTATTTAAAGAGTATAAAAGATTACTCTAATATTCCAATTTTGACGAAATACGAAAAGGGTTTTAAGGCACTCGATATCGAAAAAAGGGTTTGTGCGATTTATCATATAAAAGAAGATGATGTTTTGGATGAATATAAACACAAGGTTATTATTCGTTAACATCATCTTTTTAGATTGTTTCAACTTTTAAGAAGTTAGTTGATTTTAATTTGTTAGTAACTGGGAAGCCACCGACTATAATGATTAAATCTCCCGGTTTTAGGTCCATAAATTCTTGGGCTTTTATTTTACAGTTTTTAACTAGTTCTTCGACGTTATTATATGGTTTGACGATTTCTGGATAAACGCCATAGTTTAAAGCGAGAGAACGGGCAATTTTTTCGGTATGGCAGGCAGCTAAGATATATGATTTTGGTTTTAGGGTACCAATTAATTTAGCTGTGTAGCCGGTAGCTGTTGCGACAACGATTAATTTTGGATTTAAGAGTTTATCGGTGTCGATAACGTTTTGAGCGATGGCTGATGGGATTCTGTCTTTTCTAGCATATGATTTTTGATTTTGATAATCGTAGTATTCTTCGGCGGATGTGCAGGCTTCGGCCATGTATTTAACGGCATCGGCAGGATGGGTTCCAACTGTCGTTTCGCCTGATAGCATAACGGCATCGGTTCCGTCTAAAACCGCATTGGCAACATCGGATATTTCAGCTCGCGTTGGTCTTGCACTGGTGTACATTGAGGCCAGCATTTCGGTGGCGACGATGCATGTTCTTCCAACTGTACGACATTTTTCAATTATTTGTTTTTGATAGATTGGAAGTTTATCCATTGGAACTTCAACTCCTAGGTCACCTCTTGCGACCATGATCCCATCACTTACTTTGATTATGGCATCTAAGTTTTTAATGGCGGCTTCACTTTCAATTTTAGAAATTAGCTGCATGTCTTCTCTATTTTCTTCTTTGAGGATTTCTCTGACAGCTAAAACATCTTCTGGACAACTAACGAATGATAGAGCAATAAAGTCACCATCGTTTCGGCAGGCGTAGATTATGTCTTTGCGGTCTGCTTCACTTATGAAGTCTAAGTTCAGATTAACGCCAGGAACGGCTACTCCTTTGCGGTCTTTTAATATTCCACCTTCGACGATTTTACAGGTTAGGCTTTTTTTATCTTTGTCTATTACTTCTAATTTCATCAGTCCATCTTCTAAAAGAATGGTGTTTCCTATTTCGATACTGTCTAAAGCATTTTTATAGTTGACAGTAAAAGCTTCTTCGGTACCTAGAATATCATCTTTGACGATTTTAATGGTTTTGCCATTTTCGAGGTTGATGCTTCCGTTTTTAGTTTTACCAGTTCTAAAGTCTGGTCCTTTAGTATCATATAAAATGGCAATGTGTTTATTTAATTCCTCGTTAACTTTTTTTACTAGATTTAGGGTGTTTTTTATTTCTTCTTCAGTGGCATGAGAAAAGTTGATTCGGGCAACGTTCATGCCATTTAACACCATTTGTTTGAATGTTTCGTATTTGGAACTGGCTGGGCCAATTGAACAGATTATTTTAGTTTTTTTCATAAAAGATTCCTCCTATTTTTGACATTTTGGACAGAAATACGTACTTCTGCCTCCTACTACTATTTTACTTATTTTTGTCCCACATTTAGGACAAGTTTCTTTGGTATGAACTAACAATTTAGATTGAAATCTTCCGTGAACTCCTTCACTTGATTCATAGCTTTTTATCGTGGTTCCACCATAGTTAATGGCAGTTTCTAAAACTTTCTTGGTGTTTTCGATGATTCTTTTTAGTTTTACGGTAGATAGATTAGAGGCAATTTCTTCGGGATTGATTTTACTTAAGAAAAGTATTTCGTCGGCATAGATGTTGCCAATTCCAACGATAATGCTTTGATCAAGCAGTTCTGTTTTTACCGGTTTGTTTTTAAATTTTGACTTTAAATAATTAGGCGTTAGGTTTTCATCCCAAGGTTCTAATCCGAGGTCCGAGAGTGGTTTGACATTATTGACGTTTTCTTTATCTAAGAGATACATTTTTCCAAATTTTCTGGTGTCATGGTATCTTAGTTCGGTTCCGTCAGAAAATGTAAAGGTTACGTGCTCGTGCTTATTTAATGGGTCTTTTTCATGTTTAAAGAAATATTTTCCTTCCATTCGAAGGTGACTTAAAAGAAAGTAATCATCAAGTTCAAACATGAGCCATTTTCCCCTTCTTTTAACGTCGTTTATGGTTTGGTTTTTGATTTTTTGTTTGAACTCTTTGGGTTTTGGATAGGCAATTATGTTATCCCAGTAGATATTTGAAGCAATTATTTTTTTACCTATTACGATATTTTTTAAGGTATTTTTAACGGTTTCGACTTCAGGTAATTCGGGCATTATTTTTCCCTATAGTCTGATTCTTTTGCTTCTATTATTACTGGTCCCACTTTCTTTTTGGTTTTAGTGTTTTTATTTTTTTTGAAGGTCTGAATGTTATCTTTAAATAATCTATAAAGAGTATATATTAGGACGCATATTGCTAGGAATAAAATAACATAGAAAAACATTGAAAAGAAAGCAAGAACGAGAACAACGCCTAAGATAAAGAGTAATATTTTTTTGAATGTATCCATTTAATCACCGGGGCCTTTCTTTTTAAATTATAACATGTTTAGTCCAGTAAATACAAGGTGGCGCTTTACGTAAAATGATGGATAATTAAGGAAAAATGGCTTGAAATATTGTTATATTATGATATATTAATTTTAGTGGGAGTTTTCCCATTATATTGTAACATTACTAAATATCAATAATTTGATTTGTATTAAATCTTAAGATTATATAATTTTGTTAAGTGTTAAATAATCTTTTTCCTTATTATTACAACCTTTCTTTATAACTCCTAAACAGAATGGGATGAATGTTACAATAGTTAGGCAGGCATTTATGTGTCTGTCTTTTTTTAGTAAAAAAATTCTGAAATTAATCAGAATTTATTTTAAATCTTCTTTTTTATATATAAAATCAACTATGTTTACATTGTGAATTCCGTCGACATTTTTTTGAAAAATCATATCTGAGGTAAATAAATATCTTGGATACATTTCTTTAATTTCATAAAATGGCTTGTATTCTCTTTCTTCGGTTTTCTTGTCATCAATATTTTTAGAAACTTGGATATAGAAATATTCATCAACGCTTCTTCTTGCAATAAAGTCGCATTCAAGATTTCCTATTTTTCCAACACTTAAACTATAATTCCTACTTTTCAAATACGAAAATAAAACGTTCTCTAATACTGGTCCATAATTAATTCTATTATCAGTGTTTAATGCATAATAGATACTTAGATCGGCTAAATAGTATTTTTTTTCTCCTTCTAATACTTTTTTTGATTTAATATCAAACAAATCACATGGATAAATTATTTTTGCGTTTTCTAATACTTCAATATATGACTTTATTGTTCTTCTATCTACTAAAATATTATTATCCTTAGTTAAATAATTGTATATACTACCTACAGAAATAATTGAGCCAAAGTTACCTATGACAAATTTTTGAATTACTTCAAATAATGATTTGTCTTTTATTTTTTTGTGATTTCTGATATCTTTATTAAAGATTTGTTCAATAATACTTCTTGTGTATAGTAGTTTATCTTCATATGTATCATATTTTAATGATCCTGGAAAGCCACCTTCTCTGATAAATTCTTCAAATTCCCTATATATATTTGTATCAATTTTTTTGTTTAAGAACTTTTTCATATCCACATATTCATAGAAATTTAGTGGCAGCATTTCAATTTCAATATATCTTCCTGTTAGTTTTGTCATGAGTTCACCTGATAATAAGTATGAGTTAGAGCCAGTTAAGAAAATTGAAAAATTTTCCTCTTCTCTATAAGCGTTTATTATTTTTTCATACCCTTTGACATTTTGAACTTCGTCAATAAATAAGTATTTAAAATCGTTATCTTTGACAAGATTATCAATTGTTTTTTCTAATTCTTCAGGGGTTTTTATATTTTTATAAGTTTTGCTGTCTAATTCAATATAAATAATATCTTTGTCTTTGACACCTTTTTCTTTTAATTCTTCAATTATGGTTTTTAAAAGATAAGATTTCCCACATCTTCTTATACCGGTTATAACTTTAATCATAGTGTCATCATAAAATCCTCTAATTTTACTTAAATAATCTTCTCTTTTATATAGTTTTTCCACTCTGCATCACCTAATATAATTATATACTTTATTCTATTTTTTAGCAAGTTATCGACCATTTTTGGATGTATATGTGTGAAAAGTGGTCGATAACTGCCATTTTTTTGTAAAAAAATAGCAAAAAGCTCTGACTTTAATCAGAACTTATACTATTTAAGATGTAGCTTCCATTTTCATTTTTGTAATTATATATTTTAATAGTTCCACTATCTAATGTTTTGTTTATTGTATCTTTATCATAGTCTCCTATTTCATCACCATTTAAATTATATACTTTTCCATCCTTCACATATCCTGATGAGATATACAAACTAAGAGTGTCGTTATTGTTACTGTATCCATAGATTTTTGATACATACTTTTCCTCACATTCACTTTTTTCTCTAGTTATTTCATTATCATTTAATGTATAACTATAGCCATCATATAAGTAGTTATTTATTTTAGTAGGAATATCATCTGTTTTTAAGATTGTTTTAGCTGTATTTTCATATTCTTCATATGAAATATTATCAGAGAGTTTATTATCTTTATCAA
>DVFV01000018.1 GCA_018713045.1 Candidatus Coprosoma intestinipullorum
TAAGGAATTAAATAATTTTGGTTACGAGACAATTATTTCAATGGATATAAACAGTAAAAAAATAATTGACGATGTTATTCAAAAATTTGATTTAGTAAGTGATATTCCGGTTATATATACGGTTATGCCAAAGGAGAAGGAAAATATTTCTTCTGATGAGTCAGTAATTGTTATCGATCCTAGGGAAGAACACGACGATGTGGTTATTAAAAATGAAAATTTAATTAGAGATATCGATAACCAAATTTTAAATAAGCAACATGTTTTAACAGTTTAAATTAGAAAAAATGGGAAATTTTGTGATTAGAAGTAATTATAAGTTTTTTATAATTATTTTTAGTATAATGAAGACAAGGTGATAGAATGCTTAAATTAAAAAACATAAAAAAAGATTATAAAACTGGAGATTTTATCCAACATGCTTTAAAAAATATAAGTGTTTCTTTTAGAAAAAATGAATTCGTAGCTATTTTAGGTCCTTCAGGTTCAGGTAAGACAACTTTACTTAATATTATAGGAGGTTTAGATAGATACGATAGTGGTGATTTGATTATCGATGGTAAAAGTACTAAAAGTTTTAAGGACAAGGATTGGGATGCTTATCGTAATCATGCAGTTGGTTTTATTTTTCAAAGTTATAATTTGATTTCACATATTTCAGTTTTAGAAAATGTGGAAATGGGAATGACTTTAAGTGGAGTTTCATCTGCGGAGAGAAGAAGGAAGGCTTTAGAGCTTTTAGAAAAGGTCGGCTTAAAAGATCATGCTCATAAGAGGCCAAATCAACTTTCTGGCGGACAGATGCAGAGAGTTGCGATTGCCAGAGCTTTAGCTAATAATCCAAAAATTATTTTGGCCGACGAACCAACTGGAGCTTTAGATAGTAAAACAAGCACACAAATAATGGAATTAATCAAGGAAATTGCGAAAGATAAGTTAGTTATTATGGTTACTCATAATGCAGAATTGGCTAAAGATTATGCTTCTAGAATTGTATCGATGAAGGATGGAGTTATTTTAGATGATACAGATTCATATGATGATAAGAATAAAAAGAGCGGGGAGCTTTCTATTAAAAAGACTTCAATGAGTTTACTTTCAGCTTTAAAGTTATCTTTTAATAATATTAAAACGAAAAAGGGAAGGACGGCCTTAACGGCTTTCGCATCTAGTATTGGAATTATTGGGATTGCTTTAATTTTATCTTTGTCAAATGGTTTTAATAAGGAGGTCGAAGAATTCGAGGAAAATTCATTGGCTCAGTCACCAATTATTATCGCCAATGAATCGGTACAAATGGATGAAGATACTTTAAAGGCTTTGAATCGAGATAGTGACTTAGAAGAATATACCGATAAGGATGCAGTTTACACGCAAGATGATTTGAGTGAAACACTTATTCATCAAAATAATATTACAGAGGATTATGTAAATTATTTAGAGAAGATGAATAAGGACGATGCGGCTGGAATTTCTTATATGAAAGGAACAAATATTCAGCTTATCGAGAAAAGTGATGGTTATAATTTAGTTTCTATCGGTTCAAGTGGTTCAGTTAGTACTGGCATGAGTATGCTTCCAGAGGGAAATATAGTTGATAATAATTACGATGTGATTGCTGGTAGTTTGAATGATGAGCCTGGTTTAATTTTACAAGTAGATAGTAAGAATAGGGTTTCAACTCGAATTTTAAGAGCTTTAGGTTTTGACGATGAAGAGACTAGTTTTAACGATATTTTAAATAAAGAATTTAAGATACCGGTAAATGATGAATATTATCAAAGACAGGGTAATTATTTTATTCCAGTAACTAATTTAGAGCGTGTCTATAATAGTGATAATAGTATTACGGTTAAAATAAATGCGATTATCAGAGGTAGGGAAGATAAAAAGGTTGTTACTGATACAAGTTCACTTTATTATAATTCTTCTTTAGCAGATGAGGTTATTTCTAAAAATAAGGATTCAGAGATTGTAAGAGCTCAGAGGGAGGCTGAATATAATGTTTTAACCCATCAGGCTTTCGATGAAAATACGACTAAGGAAAACATTTTGGGCTATCTAGGTGGGGATACATTACCTGTAGCGATATATATTTATCCAAAAGATTTTGAAACTAAAGATAATATTACTAATTATTTAGATGATTATAATAAGGGTAAGGATGAGAAAGATATTATCCAATATACGGATATGGCCGGAATGATTTCGTCTTTATCAGGTAATATAATGGATGCGATTACAATTGTTTTGATTGCTTTTTCTTCAATATCTTTAATAGTTTCTTCAATTATGATTGGAATTATTACTTATATTTCAGTTTTGGAGAGAACAAAAGAAATTGGTATTTTAAGGTCACTTGGGGCCAGGAAGAAAGATATCAAGAGGGTATTTAATGCTGAAACGTTTATTATTGGTATTTTTTCAGGATTTTTAGGAGTGATAATTGCTTATGCGCTTACTTTCCCAGTAAATATAATAATTGAAAACTTATCAGGTTTAGCTGGAGTTGCCAAATTAAATCCAGTTCATGCTTTAATACTTATTTTAGTAAGTCTTACTTTGACAATTATTGGCGGAGCGATACCAGCAAATATGGCTTCTAAGAAAGATCCGGTTATCGCACTTAGAACGGAGTAGATATATGAAGACAGATATAGTTATTAAAAATTTGACCGATAAAAAAATGACAATTAGTACGATGGAATCTTGCACAGGAGGGGCTTTAGTTAGTGAGATAACCAGAGTTCCTGGGGCAAGTGTTATACTAAAATATAGTGCGGTTACTTATGCGAACGAGTTTAAGGTTAAAATGGGGGTTCCAAAAGAGGTAATCGATAAGTATACGGTTTATAGTCCAGAAGTGGCAAGAGAGATGGCTTATCATATAAGTGATTTTGCCGGTAGTGACTATGGCGTTGGAATTACCGGAAAGTTTAACAAGGAAGATCCTTATAATAAAACTGGTGAAAATGATAAGGTTTATATAAGTATTTACGATAAAAATAAAAATGTTTATACCGATTTAAGTACTTATGTGACAAGTGATGACAGGAGAATTTGTAAAGATGAGGTTGCATCACTTGTTATCGATAAGCTCGCAGAATTAACTGAAATTTAGGTTTCAGTTTTTTTAGGAGGTTTTTATGAATTTAGATTATTTATTCTATAGGTTTAGCAAATCAAAGTTTAGAAGCAAGTTTCATTTATCGGATAAAGATATCGATTATATTAATAAAAAAGGGATGGACAAGATAAGAGAGCATGCATATGATTTTATTTCAAAAAGACTTGGACCTGAGGTTATAGAAAATGATGGTAAGCAAACACCATGGAGAGGTCATCCAGTTTTTGTAGCTCAGCACGCCACTGGGTGTTGCTGCAGAGGGTGCCTTGAAAAGTGGCACGGAATTAAAAAAGGTCATAAACTTAGTGATAAAGAAATCGATTATATTGTGTCAGTTATTATGGAATACATTAGAAGAGAATATGAAAAAAAGCCTTGAAATTCAAGACTTTTTAATTTACTAAAATGGTGTCCCCTTGGGGGCTCGAACCCCAGACCCACTGATTAAGAGTCAGTTGCTCTACCAACTGAGCTAAGGAGACAATTTTGTTCACATGTATAATTATATCATATTTTTGAAAAAAATCTAGTAAAAATTTTAAGAAAGTACAATATCTGTGAATTTTGTTTGTTTTTATAGGGAATTTTATATGTTAGATGATGTGCATAGTATAATAAATTCATATGATTTGAAATGAGACTTCAAGATGGGAGGCTTTGTGAGAGTTATGGTAATGGCTGCGCGATGAGAATAAATATATTCCGGATTATATGGTAAATGTTATTTATGAATTTTATGATAAAAAAGAG
>DVFV01000003.1 GCA_018713045.1 Candidatus Coprosoma intestinipullorum
TCAGCTTACAATAAATGGAACAAGTAATATCTCAAGTGAATGGAAAGTATTAATTACCGATATTCAAAGTAAAACATTATCAGGAGACGCGGCAGATGCCGAGGTACCAAGTCATACAGAGACAACGGCAACATTTAAAACAAATTTAGTAAGTCCTGGAGATAGTATGCAATATGATATAACTGTAGAAAACCAAGGGAATATTGATGCGGTATTAGAAAGTATAGATGTAAATACTTCAGAAAACGAAGCAATATTATTTGAAACAAGTGGGATAAAAAGAGGAGATAAATTATTACCAGAAGAAAGCGATGTATTAACAGTAGTAGTAACATATAATCCAGAAGTAACAGATCAACCAGAAAATTTAAATTCAGAAGTTACAGTAACCCTTAATTATGTCCAAGATGATGGAACAAGCGAGCCAGAACCAGAAGGGCAAACAGCTACAGATAAAATTACCGAACTTGTTTCAACAAACCCAGATGAATTATATACTGATGATAATGGAGATATCAGATATTATGGAGCGACCCCAAATAACTACGTAAGTTTTAATAACGAACTTTGGAGAATAATAGGTGTAATAGATGGAAAGATAAAAATAGTTAGAAATGAAAGTATAGGTGATTATCAATGGAATTCAAGCAATTTAAACAATTGGAATAACTTATCGTTAAAAAATTATTTAAATGGTGAATATTTAAGAGGTATAAATTCAGATTATCAAGAAATGATATCATCAGAAACATATTATTTAGGAGGCCCAACTTATAGTGATTCTCAAACATTAACAGCTAAAGGATATTATGATGCCGAAAGGAGTAATAATGTATATAATGGAAATCCAATAACTACTACTCAAAGTATAGGGTTAATGTATCCAAGTGATTATGGCTATGCGGCGGGAGAAAGTTGTTTAACGACAGGACTTTATAAGTATGATGGAGAATGTAAAAATAGTGATTATTTACTTTCAAATAATAATAAGCATGAATGGTTACAGACACCAATTGCTAACTATTCCTTCAGTGCGACTGCTATTTGTTTCGTTGGCTTTGTCGACAACTACTATTCTGTGCATGATTACAATGCGGTCCGCCCAGTCTTATATTTAACATCTGGGACGAAAATAACTGGAGGAGATGGCAGTCAGAGTAATCCATTTCAACTTGCTTAGTACTTGATAGCTTTGAATAATAGAATGAAAAGAAAGAGTAAAGTGGATAGATATTTGTCCAACAGTAAAAGAAGCATAGATTTAAGAGTTCATCTAAGTATTTTTACATTTTAATCAAAATGTAAAGTGTAACCAATTTGTCAAATATGTTTCTTAATTGTTATGCTCTAAGTAAATTAGACTTAAGTAGTTTTGATACATCAAAAGTCACAACTATGACATGGATGTTTAGTGGTGCCACTAATTTACAAACAGTATATGTTTGACCTAAATGGTCTACAGCTGGTACAGATACATATTTAATGTTTAATGTTTAATAATTGTGGTATAGACCATGTTACATTAAAATCTAATTAAAATATGTAGGAAACATATAACTAAAATTATGTTATATGTTTTTTAGTTGTTAAAAGATTTTTAAATAAATTTTTGTGTGAAAAAAGTTAAAAATATTAGAAAAAACATAGATTTTATTTGTAAAATAATAGGATATTGATTATAATATTATGTAAGTTGGTGGTATAAGTGAAAGTAATATTTGAAAATGTTAATGTTTATAGTGGTAAAAGAAAAATAATTGAAGATTTTAATTTAGAAGTTAACAGAGAATTTATAAGTATTTATGGAAATAATGGAAGTGGTAAAAGTACTTTAGTAAAGGTTTTAATGGGATTATATAACTTTGACGGAAATATTTTTATCGATGATATTGCTTTTAATAAAGATACTACCGATATGATGGAAAAAAGACTTTCTTTTCTTTTAAAAGATTACGACGATGTAATAGTGGCTGAAACTGTTTTTGACGAGATTGCTTTTCCTTTAGAAAATTTAGGTAGGACTGTAGATCATATAAAAAAAGATGTTGAGACGATTGCTGATAGGCTTGGAATTTCTGATTTGTTGGAAAGAGTTCCACATGAACTTAGTTTGAATAATAGAAATTTAGTTGCTTTAGCTTCGGCTTTAGTAAGTAAGCCAGATATTTTAATAATAGATAATATGCTTAGTGAATTTAACTTGGAGGTTATAGATTATATTAAGGGTTTGAATATTACTGTTATTAATTTTACAAGCAATAGTGAAGACTGTTTATATGGAGATAGAATTGCCATTTTAGATAAGGGAAAAATTGTTTTGAATAATAATAAAGAAGATTTTTTTGAGGATATAGATTTAGTTAAGAAATATATGAGACTTCCTTTTATAGTCGATTTATCTAATAGGCTTAGGTTTTACGATTTGATCGATAAAATATATTTTGATGAAGAAAAATTGGTGGATGATTTATGGAAATAAAATTGGATAAGGTAAGTTATAAGATTATTAAAGATGTTTCTCTTAATATAAGTGGTAAAATTACCTGTATTACAGGAAAAAGTGGCTGCGGGGTTAGTACATTACTCGAACTTATTTCTGGTTTAAATAAGCCTGATAATGGGATAATAGAGATAGGTCAGGGTTATATTTCTAATGATTTGGTTAAAAATATTTCTTTTGTTCGAAAAAAGGTCGGTTATGTTTTTCAAAGAAGTGATGATTATTTTTTCAGAAAAACGGTTAGAGATGAACTTAAATTTTCTTTAAAGGATTATAAAGGTGATACGGATAAGAGAACTCGCGATAGTTTAAAAACAGTTGGTTTGGATGATAGTTTTTTAGATAGAAGTCCTTTTGATCTTTCGTCTGGGGAGAAGGAGCTTTTATTGATTGCTTCTGTTTTAGCTTATAATCCTGAGGTTATAGTTTTAGATGAGCCTTTTCATGATTTAGATTTTAAGAATAGAGATAAGATGATTAAGCTTTTAAAAATGATGAAAAACAGGTATAAAAAAACGATTATTGTTGGAACTACGGATAGCGATGTTATTTTAAAACTGGCTGATAGGGTTTATGTTTTAGACGATGGTAAAATCGTATATTGGGGCAATAAGTACAAGGTTTTAAAAAATGATTATGTAGATAAGCCTAAATTAATCAAATTTTCTTTAATGGCTTTGGAGAAGAAAAATATAAATATTGGATTTAGAGACGATATAAGTGATTTAATGAAGGATGTATATAGAAATGTTAAGTAGATTTTACAATGGGGATTCGGTTATTCACGGTCTTAGTCCAATGTCTAAAATTATAGGTTTGTTTATAGTTTTGATTTTATTTTTATTTAATCACGATTTGTTTAGTTCACTTTTTTTAGCAATTTTTGTCTGTGGTTTAGTTTTAATGAGTAAAATTCCGGTTAAATTATATTTAAGGGGAGTTTTGAGTTACGGACCATTTTTGATTTTACTGTTTTTGATATTATTTTTGTTTTTTGGATTTGTTTTTGCATTTTCCATAGTAATAAACTTTGCATTATTTTTAATATGTGTTATGATGGTAGTACTGACGTGTAGTGATGCTGAACTTATATATGGAAGCAGGCAGATAATAGGGTCTGACAAATACAGTTTGAGTGTTTTGATGGTTTTAAAGTTTGTTCCTATTTTAAGTGATAATTTTTATAAGGCTTTAAATACACTGAAGGTAAGAGGTGTAGATTTTAAATTTTTAAATTTTATTTGGAAATTAAAAGTTTTATTATATAGTATTTTACCAATTATAAGAGTAAGTATTATCGATATAAATGAGTTATATAGAAAGTTTAAGATTAATTATTATGCAAAACATTTTGAAAAGACGAATTTTCGAACTAACGAATGGGATAACGACGATAATTGGTTTTTAATCGGACATTTAGAAATTTTAATTATGATGATTTTGAAAGGAGTAATATTATGAGATATTTTATGACTTTTGCTTATGATGGTTCTAAGTATAAAGGTTATCAAGTTCAACCTAAGGAAAAGACGGTTCAAGGTGAAGTTGAAAAGGCTTTAAAGAAGATTAATGGGGGCAAGAGAGTGGTAATTCATGCTTCTGGAAGAACTGATGCGGGTGTTCATGCGTATAATCAGAAAGCTCATTTTGATTTGGATATGAAGAATATTACTCCAGAAAAGCTTAAAGATGGGCTTAATAGTTTGCTTCCTAAGGATATTTATATAAAGCACATAGAGATTGTTCCAGATGATTTCCATGCAAGATACAATGTTAAGGCTAAAGAATATATTTACATTATTAATATGGGTGAATATAATCCAATCGAAAAGGATTATGTTTATCAATATAATAAAAAATTAGATGTTGTCGAGATGCAGAGGGCTTTAAAATATTTAGAAGGGACACATAATTTTAAATCTTTTACAAAAGCAGATGAAGAGAAAGAGGATTACGTAAGAACAATCGTACAAACTAATTTGTATAGAGAGCTTAAGAATGTCAATAAAATTACTTTAAGTTTTTTGGGAACTGGTTTTTTAAGATATCAAGTTAGGAATATGATTGGAACTTTGATCGAGATTGGCGAGGGTAAGAGAAAGAGCGAGGATATTATCGATATAATTGCTCAGGAGGACAGAAGAAAAGCTGGTAAGACAGCGGCACCAGAAGGTCTTTATTTAAAGGATGTTTTGTATTAAAATTGTCATATTTCCATTGACATTTTAATACTTTTTTTATATAATTGAAACTGGTACATTTAATTTATCCCACATGAATTAAGTTCTGGGAAAACTTAATTTAATGTAAAGGAGAAAGGAAATATATATGAAGACATATATGCAAAGAAAAGAAGATGTAGCTAGAGATTGGTATGTCATCGATGCTGAAGGTGAAACTTTAGGTCGTTTAGCTACAAAAGTTGCGAGTGTTTTAAGAGGTAAACACAAACCAACTTATACACCACATGTCGATGGTGGAGATTATGTTATCGTTGTTAATGCTAATAAAGTAGTTTTAACTGGTAACAAATTAAACGACAAAATGTATTACAACCACAGTAGATATCCAGGTGGTTTAAGAACAAGAACAGCTAAGGAAATGGTTGAAAACTATCCAGTTGAAATGATCGAAAGAGCTGTCAAAGGTATGCTTCCAAAGGGAAGACTTGGAAGAGCTATGTACAAGAAATTATTCGTTTATGCAGAGGGAACTCATCCACATATGGCACAACAGCCAAAAGAGTTAAAGGTTAAATAGGAGGAATTTAAATGGCAGAAAGAATTTTTAAAGGTGTAGGTAGAAGAAAAGCTGCTGTTGCGAGAGTAACAATGGTACCTGGAACTGGAAAAATTACAGTTAATGGAAAAGATGTTAGAGAATTTTTCCCATATGAAACTAATGTCATGGATTTAATGCAACCTTTAGCTGCAACGAATAACGAAGAAACTTTTGATATCACTGCTAAAGTTAATGGTGGTGGATTCGACGGACAAACTGGAGCAATAAGACTTGGTATAGCTAGAGCTTTACTTGAATATGATAAAGATAACGAGGGAAAAGAAGATAGTTATAGAAAAATATTAAAAAGAGCTGGATTTGTTACTAGAGATTCTAGAGTTAAGGAAAGAAAGAAACCTGGACTTAAAGGCGCTAGACGTGCTCCACAATTCTCAAAGAGATAATATATTTTGTCAAAAAAAGCATTTGTTCAATGCTTTTTTTAGTGCGCCTTTTTAACAAAACATTTTATTCTAGGTATTTTATATTCATGTTGTTTTCTGAAGATATAATAGTATTTCCTAATTCTTTTTCTAAATCATTACGAGTATTTTTAGCTATATTTCCACCACGATAAGCAATTTCCTTGTTTTGACTTAAACCAATCGGATTATATTTTTTTGCTAATTCTCTAGTAGCGGTTTCTCCTATATCAGTTAACAATATTTCTAAATCATTCATATTATCTCTAAGAGATTCTTTTCTCAGCCCTTTATATGTTTTGTATTCGTGTGCTTTCATTCCAGATCATGTTTTATATATTTCATCTGTAAGTATGGCATATTCTATCGGTTCATTAATGCCTCTTTCTTTCCAGGTGTCCGTTAACTTTGTTCGATGAAGTATTCCTTTTAGTCTTTTTTCAATCCATGCGTCGTCAAATCCCCTGGCTTTATATACAGCAATAGCCCTATTTATAGCTTTTGATGGGTCAAATGTTTCATCTATCCTTTCACTTCCCAATTTTGCAAGCCACAGTTTAAATGGTTCTGCTTTTGGGCTTGGAATAGACTGTATTAATCTTAGAATTCCTTTTGTATCAAGAACATCGGTTTTATAAAATTTTCCGTCTTTGGACTGCATTTTCAGTTGACTACAATTTGTAGTCAACTCACTTCCTTCTTTTTTTAATCGAGTTTTTAATACGGACCAATATTTTCTAGGGTTAGTACTATTAGTTAATACTTTTACTACATCTGTAATACTAAAATAGTAATCTTCTTTTTCACTATCCCAAACTGTTCTAATGTTTTGATTTCAATAAAAATGATAGATTTTAGGTAAAAATTGTGGATTATTTTTAGAGTAAGCTATTTAATTTTTATAATATGTTTTGTAAAAATTAGTGTAAACTTGGAAGTTTTTATTTTATATATATTGATATTTTGATATTTAATTCATATACTTAAAATAGAAGGTAGGTCATAAAAGGGCTGGTTTTATGCGCTAATTCAATTAGTTAAGACCTTCCTTTTTTAGTGGAATAAAGTTTATAGAAGAAAAAAATAGGAGTTTATGTTATAATTATACGTGAGGTGAACTTTATATGCTTCGAATAAGTGAAGACTGGAAGGATTACGAATGTTTAGATGCCGGCAATGGTGAAAAGCTTGAGAGATGGGGAGATATTATTTTAAGGCGTCCCGAACCGCAAGCTATGTGGAGTAAAGATTTAGGAGATGAGTGGAATAGGGTAGATGGTTTTTATCATCGCTCTTCTAAAGGAGGGGGTTACTGGGATTTTAAGAGTAAACTTCCCGATTATTGGACGGTTCAGTATAAAGAACTTACTTTTAAAGTTACACCGACAGGATTTAAACATACTGGTTTATTTCCAGAACAAGCGGTTAACTGGGATTTTATGATGAATAAGATTAGAAATGCCGGAAGAGAAATTAAGGTTTTAAATTTATTTGCTTATACTGGGGCAGCATCAATGGCTTGTTTGAAGGCTGGAGCTTCAGTTGTTCAGGTAGATTCTTCTAAGGGAATGACTGAGTGGGCCAAAGAGAATAGAGATTTATGTGGTCTTAGCGATAAACCAATTAGATTTATCGTCGATGATTGTTTGAAGTTTGTGGAACGAGAGTATAGGAGAGGTCATAAGTACGATGCGATTGTCATGGATCCACCCAGTTATGGAAGAGGTCCAAATAAAGAGGTTTGGAAGTTTGAAAAAAACATGACTTATTTACTTGAGGCATGTTTAAAGATATTAAGTGATAAACCTTTATTTTTACTTATTAACGCTTATACAACAGGTGTTTCAAATATTGTTCTTGGAAATATGCTTAAGACGATGATGCTTCCGAAATATCCAAATGGTAAGGTTGATTCTGGGGAAGTTGGTCTTAAGATAACTAAAAATGATTTGATTTTACCTTGTGGTATATATGGGAGATGGGAAAGCAATGATTAATGTTATTTATGAAGACAATCATCTGTTAGTTGCGGAAAAGCCGGTTAATATTCCAGTTCAAGCTGATGATAGTAAGGATCCTGATTTTTTAAGTATGCTTAAGGATTATTTAAAAGAAAAATACGATAAGCCAGGTAACGTTTATTTAGGACTTGTACATAGACTTGATAGACCAGTTGGCGGAATTATGGTTTTTGCAAAGACTAGTAAAGCAGCTAAAAGACTTAGCAAACAAATTCAAAAGAACGAAATGAAGAAAATCTATTATGCGATTATCGAGGGTAAGGTTCAAGATAGTGGAACTTTTATCGATAAGATAGAGAAGGATCACGATAAAAATATAAGTTTTATTTCAGAAAATGGTAAGGAAGCTGAACTTAGTTATAACTTGGTGGATTATTTTAACAATTTTTCTTTAGTTAGAATTAGACTTAAAACTGGTAGAAGTCATCAGATTAGGGTTCAGTTCGCATCTAGAAAAACGCCACTTTATGGTGACCAAAAATATAATCCTAATGCAACATTAGATCAAATAGCTTTATTTGCAGCTGAGATAGAGTTTAAACATCCGGTTACTAAAGAGGTTATGAGATTTAGTTTACCACTTCCAGAGAGGTATCCGTTTACTTTATTTAAATCAAATGAGAATATATAAAAACTAATTTTTTAGTTTTTTTGTTTAAATAAAAAGGAAATCGAGGGTTGATACAGTATATATATAATAGGGGCAGGCAAAGCTAGGTCAGTCTTTTGGAAAAATCCACCTTCTAAAAAGAGGAGGTGATGAGAAAT
>DVFV01000019.1 GCA_018713045.1 Candidatus Coprosoma intestinipullorum
TGAATAAGTTTTAATGCATATTCTTTATTATGCATATAAAAAATACATCTCCTTTCAGAGATATATTATAACTTATTAATGTATACATTTTAATTAATGATACGTATACATTTTAAAAAAGGATTAACAAATTTTTAAAAATATATTGACAATTCAAGGATATTAATGGTATACTTAGTGAGTAATCGTGATTCGGGGAATTAGCTCAGTTGGCTAGAGCACCTGCTTTGCACGCAGGGGGTCAAGAGTTCGAGTCTCTTATTCTCCACCAATTTAGTAATTTAAGTCTTGTAAATCAAGACTTTTTTCTTTATCTTTGAGGTGAATTTATGAGCATAATAAAAGATAATTTAAGCAAGATGATAGAAATGCTTAATGAGATTGAAAAAATGGATTTATATAAGGATGATATTGTATTAATTAAAAAAATAACTAATAAAATTAATGAAATTTTAAAATGTAATGATATTGCAACTGATGAGTTTTTAGATGAATTAAATAAAGATTTAGAACTTTTAGATGATAAATATTATACCGAGACTTTTTGGTTAAATGGTGAATTTATGGAACTTCATGATTTAACTAATTTATTCGTAGATGTTTATAGCGCGTTAAAAAGAAGAAATAAAAATAAATACGTAGAAAATTTAAGAATTGAAAATAGAAAAAAAGAGCTAATAGATTAAAATCAGAAAAGTGATTTTTATGCTCTTTAAATTTTATTTAAAAATATCTTCTTCTATAATGAGCTTTGATTTAAATCCATCGAGGGTAACTTTAGAACCGATTGGAAGGATACAATTTATTTTATTGTGACCAAAGTCATGACATTTAACTATAGGAAAATTATATTCCGATAATTCGTTTATAATAATATCTTCAAATTTAATATTACTATCATTAGTATAATCAGCTATTAATAATCCTTTGACTTTGTCAAAAATGTTTTTTTGTTTTAATTTATCGATGTTTTGAATTATTCCTTTTTTAGATGAGGCACTTTGAACTTCTTCTAAGAAAAGAATTATTTTTTTGTCTTTTGGAAAATAATCTGTTTCAGAAAGCATCGTCAAGCATGTTAAATTACCACCGATTAGGGTTCCTCTGCCAAGTCCTGGCTTGAGAGTGCGCCACTGAGTGTTTGAATTTATTTTTAGATTATTATCTATGAACATTTCTTTTAGACAATTTATGTTATATTCTTGCATATAAAGATGTTTAAAGTCCGACATATGAAAGGTTATTAATCCTGTTTTAGCATAGATAGAATTTAGAAGAAATGTGGCATCGCTCACTCCACCAAAGATTTTAGGATTTTCTTTTATTATTTGATAATCAATTTTATCTATTAGGTATTTACAAAAAGCTCCACCTTTCGCACAAAGTATAGCTTTGGTTTCTTTATCTTTAAAAGCGATTTCTAAGTCTTCGATTTTTTCGGAAATATCAGATACTACAGAATATGCATGTTTACTTATTTTTACTTTTAGTCCTAATTTTTGACACGCAATTACGCTTTTATCTATATCTTCTTTATTTTTAGCTGTCAGATTACTTGAGGGCGCTATTACGGTAATAAAATCTTGTTTAGATAATTTATTTATTAACATTTTTCTTTTAAAACTTTTATAACTTCTTTAAATAATGGAGCGTCCTCTTCGAGAACGTCGAAGAGTTTTTGAAATTCCATAATAGCCGGCATTTCCTTAGTGTATTGAAAGGCAAATTTGATTACTTGTTTATCATTTGGAGCCATTAGGGCATCACCTAGGTTATCGCCAAACAAAAGAACTTGATGACGCTTTTCGATGGCTTGATTAATCTGCTTGGGGTAGACTACTCTATTTTTGTTTTGTGATGTAAGTAGAGCTTTTTGTCCTGGTTTAACTATTCCATTTTCAAATTCTATTTCATTTGAAACAACAAATACATTATCATATAAGAGATGATGGTTTTGCAAAAAAGAGGTTATCGACAATTTAACTCCAGCTGAGATGATAATTAATGGTATATTATTTTTGTGCGTAAATTCGATAAATTCTTTGGCGCCTTCTCTTAAAGTCATACTGTCTTTTTGATTTACTGCTTCATTAATTTCTGATTCGGTTATTTTATATTCAGCCAGCAAATTCATAACGGCATCGTTCCACTCTTGCATAGCTTTCTTTTTTACTTCTTTAGTAATGGTTAAGTCTTTTTCAATTTTTCGATAGTAATTATCTATTTCATCGTGCTTTCGACGGTATTCGAGCGGAAAAACCTCATTTTTGGAAATAACATCACTTGAACTTAATGATGTTGGTGCGGTTAAGGTATGGTCAAAATCACTAATGATGTATAAATTATCTATTTTAATATTTTTTAGTTTTTCTTTAATATCTGTCATTTTAGTCACCTTCTATAGTATATCATTTTATTTTGAATATTTATAGTTTTTATATTATAATATTATCAAGGTGAGGTTTTATGAAGAAAATTATAATACTTGGCATAACTTTGTTTTTAACTTGTGGCTGTGATAATAATTTATCATGTGAAAAAACAGCTAAATACGACGATATGAATATTGATATTAATGTTTCTAGTGAATTTCATAATGGTAATATTACTGAGCTAGAAGTCAAAAACAACGTAAAACTTAAGGGTGATTATAAAGATTATTCCGAAATTTTAAATAAGACAGTCGATGATTATTTAAAAGGTTTGAACAATAAGAATATAAAAGTTCAGTCTAATGGATCAGAGTTTACGGCTAAAATTACTTCGTTCGACAAAAAAATAAGTAAATTTTCTTTGGAAAGAAGTCTTGAAAAAGAGGGTTTTAAATGCAAATAAAAACGTTTCGATTTGGAAACGTTTTTTTATTTTAGCTTAGCGGTTTCAAAGAAATTATCTAGTTCTGATGTGTCATCAGTATAACCTTCTAAGTTTGAAATTACTTTTTTATCTTTGATAGCAAGCATTGTTGGGGTTCCCCAGCCACTATTTTCACTGAAATAAGATACTGATGAGAATAATTCGTTTGAATCGTCTTCGTTTAAGGTATCAATATCTAAGTAGTAAACTGGAATGTTGTTATCGCCAGCATATTCGTTAATTACTGGTTTAAATTGAGCACAATAGCCACATGTTGTTTGGGTGAAGATAATGGTGAATGTATCATCACTATTATATAGTTTTTTATAAATATCATAATCAATGTGAGATAAATTCGAATATTCTTCATCGGCAACGGCACCAAATTTCCATTTAGCAAAGTTTGCTTTTTCTAGAAAATCAAGCATGGCATCACTATCTGATAATTTATCTTTTAAGACATCAGTTATTTTACCGTCTTCAACGATGATTAAGCTATCTTCTTTATAATCATCACCTAAGTCGTCTTTAATGTCATTTAATTCATCTTTAGATAAATCTTCACTTAGGAAGTATAAACCTGTTCCGATTTGATTTGCTGTTTCATTTAAGGCTTCCTTTTCTTTATCAGATAAATCTTGTTTAGTTACTAAAGCAAATTTATCTTCGTCTTTTAAACATTCATAGTTTTCATAGGTAATACTACCTATTTTTTCATAGTCAGCATCAGCTTTGACTTTGCAGGCGAATGTTTTGTCAGGTTCTGGCCAAAAACAAATTACTAAAATGACAATAACGATAACAGCGACTACGCCAAATAGAGCTAGTAATCTTTTATTTTCGTTCATAAGTACCTCTTCTTTCCATTAGTATAATAGCATATTTTAGGTTTGTTAATCAACAAGTATGGGGTGAAAATTGAGTGAAACATCAATTATTTGATATTTTCTAATTTCTTGATTCGGTTAGCAGTTGAAGGATGGGTACTCCAAATGGAATCTTTCTCTTTCTTTTTATATGGATCGGAAATAAATAATGATTCTGTAGCTTTATTAACTTCAGGCATCGGTTTACTTTGTTCGTCGATTTTCTTTAAGGCGTTTATTAGACCTTCTTTATTACGAGTTATTTCAACAGCTGAAGAATCGGCTAAATATTCACGATTTCGAGATATTGCAAGTTGAAGAAGACTAGCAAATATCGGTGATAGGATTAAAAATATTAGTCCTATTATCATCAAAATTGCATTGGAATTATTGTTTTCAGAATCGGTTCGACGGAAGAAAATACTTCTTGAGGCCATGTCAGCTATAATCGTAACGAAGCCAACCATAACAATGGCAATGGTAGACACTAATATATCATAGTTTTTTATATGCGAAAGCTCATGGGCAAGAACTCCTTCCATTTCGTATTTATCTAGGTTGTTTAAGAGTCCTCTAGTGACACAAATGACTGAGTTTTCTGGGTTACGCCCGGTAGCAAAAGCATTCATCGCATCAGTTTCCATAATATATAGTTTGGGTTTAGGTAGTCCTGTTGCGATGCATAATGTTTCGAGAGTAACATTTAACTGCAGGTTTTCTTCCCTGGTAGCTGGTCTGGCATTATTAACACTTAAAATCATTTTGTCAGAATTATAGTATGAGACAAAGGCAGATACTATCGAAAAGGTTAAACCAAATATGACAGCTATATAAACACTATCAAAAATAAGCAAGGATAAAAAGTAAATACATAAAGTTACAAAGGTTATAAAGAAAGCAATTATAGCAATTGTTTTGAGTTTATTTTTACGTACTTCCTCTAAGATCATTTTAAATCAACCTTTACTGTTTGCTTTTCGCTTTCATTTACTTGGAAGTATTCTTTTTCTTTGTAATTCATCATTTTAGCTAATATGTTATTTGGAAAGCTCATGATGGCTGTGTTATATTTTTGAACTGAGTCATTATAGAACTGACGGGCAAAGGCAATCTTGTCTTCAGTTCCGGTAAGTTCAATTTGTAGGTTTTTGAATAATTCGTTAGCTTTTAAATCCGGATAGTTTTCAGCCACAGCTAAAAGATTTTTAACACTGTTGCTTACTTCTTCACTTTCTTTGGCTCTTTCGTTCATCGTTCCTTCATCGTTTCTTGTTTTAATTACTTCTATTAGGGTTTCTCTTTCATGATTCGCATATCCTTTAGTTACTTCGACTAGATTAGGAATTAGGTCATATCTTCTTTTTAATTGGTTATCGATTCCCGCCCAGGCATTTTTACATCTGATGTTTAGTCCTACTAGATGGTTGTAGAGTAAGATTAGGGCGAGCACGATTATTACAATAATTATAATTACAATTATCATCTTATCATCCTCCTACATTTAAGTATAACATATTTTTGTCTAATACTAAAATATATGAATTTTTTTGATGTAATTAATTTATGATAATGTCATAGTATAAATAACTTTTGATTATGTCATAGTTATGAGGTAAAATATCACCTATTGAGGTGATACAATGAAAGGAAGTTATTATACAGA
>DVFV01000020.1 GCA_018713045.1 Candidatus Coprosoma intestinipullorum
TTAATTAAAATCTAGTTTATTTTTAATTTTCCAAACACATCTCCAAGTTTTTCGTGAATAACCAACTCCGCCATATTATCATAATCTGTCGTATCTCTATTTATAATAACCAAATGTTTTCCTCTAAAATACCTAATTAAACCACTAGCTGGATAAACCGTTAAACTTGTCCCAGCCACAATTAAAACGTCAGCTTGTTTTATATAATTAATCGCCTGCATCATCGTAAAATCATTCAAAGCCTCCTCATATAAAACCACATCTGGTTTTATTATTCCCCCACATTCACAATAAGTAACGCCCTCACTATTAAACACATATTCTGCACTATATTCTCTTCCGCATTCCATACAGTGATTTTTATAAATCGTCCCGTGAAGTTCTAAAACATTCTTACTCCCTGCTTTAGTATGAAGGCCGTCAATATTTTGGGTAATAACCGCTCTAAGCTTACCAGCCTTTTCTAGCTTTGCTAAAAACTTATGTGAAACATTAGGTAAAACATTTAAACTGTTCATCTTATCTTTGTAAAACCTATAAAACTCATCTAGATTATCCATAAAAAATGAATGACTTAAAATCTCCTCTGGTGGAAACTTATATTTCATATGATAAAGACCATCTTTACTGCGAAAATCCGGAATTCCACTTTCCGTCGAAACTCCTGCCCCTCCAAAAAACACGATATTATTACTTTTATCGATAATCTCTTGTAACTTTTCTATTTCCATATTTATCACCTAAAACCATTATACAACAAAAAAAGATATTATTAATTTGAAAATAATACCTTTTCAGATTTATACTGTTTAATTATTATTCCAAGCACAATTCCAATAATTACTATCGTTGAAACAAACATCAAAATAACCTGTAAAATATCGGCGTTACCATTTATAATGCCGTCGAATATTAAAGTATAATTGACAAACGGAATCATTGAAAGTAAAGTCGTTGACTGAATATCGATCATAAAAGCAATCATTCCCGGAAAAAGTGAAATAAACGTCAGTGGCGTTAAAGCACTCTGTGCCTCTTTAAATGTTTTACATTTACTCGCAATAGCGATACACAAACCACTTATCAAGAAGGAATAAGCAATAATTACCATAACTGTAAATAAAATACTCATAGGTGAAAGCATCAAATTGACACCATCGTAAATCTTAAACATTCCATTTACTAAATAAAGTGACCCAAGCATCAAGAGTAAACTGAAAATTCCCGTAATTATTGAAGATAAAGTTACACTCAAAAACTTTCCAATAATTATATCCTTACTTTTAATTGGAAAAGTAAGTAAGGTTTCCAAAGTACCTCTCTCCTTCTCACCAGCTGTCGTATCTGTGGCTGGATAAGTAGCTGATACTGTAATTGCCATTATCAAAAACAAAAATGCATAATTTATAATATAATTGGCAAAATAATTCTCTTCTTCACTAATATTTTCCTTGACCGTTATAATATTTAAAACATCAGAATCGATATTGTTACTTGCCAAATAATTTCTCTGCAACATCTCTTTATAAGTACTAAAATAAGAATTAACAAGTGACAAAGCATAACTAGTTGTATCATTATCGTCGCCATTTAAAACATATTCGTTTTTATTTTTAACGACATATAAATCAATATCGCCATTCTCATAGTCCTCTTTAAGTTCCTTCTCTGTTCCTGAAATAACCTTAATATCCATCTCTTTAGCTAACGCTTCTTCCTTCGCACTTAAATCATAACTAAATCCAATTCGATTATATTCATTAACATCTTTATTAACCTGTGATTCAAATAAAGCTGACATTCCAAAAACTAAAAGTGGAATAAAGATTGGAATAATAAGCATCATCGAAAGTGACTTTTTATCTCTAAATACTTCCTTTAACTCTTTCTTTAAAATACACATTAAACTATTCATGCTTACCTCCTATAAGTTTGAAAAACGCATCTCTTAAATTAGAAGTTTTTGTATCTTTTTTAACCTCATCAGGCGTTCCTTCTTTAATAACCACACCTTTATTTATCATAATAACCCTATCACAAATATTTTCAGCCTCTTCCATATAATGAGTCGAATACAAAATCGTTTTACCTTTTTTCTTTTCTTCTTTAATAAAATCTAAAATAATTTGACTTGAAATAATATCAAGACCAGAAGTTGCCTCGTCTAAAATATAATACTTAGGATCATGAATCAAACATCTTGCAATATTAACCCTCTGAGTTTGTCCGGTTGATAAATTTTCAATTCTATTATATAAAAAATCATCCATCTCGAATCTCTTTGAAATATCCTTAATTCTTTTTTCTAATAAGTCCTTATCGACACCATAAATATCCCCGCACATCTCTAAAAGCTCATAAGTTGAAAGATAATTATATATCTTCGTATTACCTGACAAATATGCAATACTCTTTTTTATTTCAATTTCATTATCTTTATAATTCATAGAATCGAAAGCAATACTTCCACTTGTCGATTCTAAAATTCCTGCAATCATTCTAAGTAAAGTTGTTTTGCCCGCTCCATTAGGACCCAAAATACCAAGAATTTCTCCGTCATTTACTTCAAAACTTATTCCGTTATCCGCATAAAATTCCTCTCTTTTGTTCTTAGCTATAAATCTAACAAATTTTTTCTTTAAATCCTTTACTTTTAACATAAATTCCTCTCGCTTTCCTCTACATTATATCATAGTTTGTCAGTTTATCCTAACATTTTTAAATATATTAAAAATTGTCTAAATCCATTGATTTATTTAATAAAATATAATACAATTTATGTAGAGGAAGGCCACTAGGCCAGTCCTTTGATTGGTGTTGACCTAGCTCAAGCTAGGTTTTTTTATTTTCTCTTTGGACTTTCCCGCAAAAGAAACAGGATTATAACTAATATAGTTAAATATTCCATATTCCATTTCTCATCACCTCCTTTTTTAGAAGGTGGATTTTTCCAAAAGACTTAACCTAGCTTTGCCTGCCTCTATTATATATATACTGTGTCAACCCTCGATTTCCTTTTAGTTTTAACAAAAAAATGACAAAACCGTCATTTTTTATTTTTCTCAAACTTAAGCAAATATTCCTTTTTATCCAAGCCCCCTGCATAACCTGTAAGTCTTCCATCACTTCCCAAAACCCTATGACAAGGAATCATAATTAAAATTGGATTATGAGCAATTGCCCCGCCTACCGCCTGATAAGAAACTTTTTTTCTAAAACTTAAAATCTTATCACCAATTTCTTTATAAGTAACCGTTTTACCATAAGGAATATCAAGTAAAATATTCCAAACTAAATTCTGAAAATCAGTACCAGAAAATTTAAACAAACTCTTATCTATTTTAGGATTATTCCCTTTAAAATATCCATCTAACCATTTCGAGACTCTCAAAAATACTTTTAAATCATCTTTTAAAACAAGCCTATTTAAATTAGGAAAATACTTTTGACCTTTAAAATATAAACCCGTTAAATACTCCCCGTCGCTTACCATAACCATTTCACCTAAAGGTGAATCATAATAACTATACATTAAAACATATCCTTTTTCTTAAGCCAATAAGCAATTATAAATGCGACAACTAAAGAAATTATAACTAAAATTAAAAATGAAGCTGGATGTGTTGCAAACTTTCCAAGAGGAACATTCATTCCCATAAATGACGCAATCATCGTTGGAATTGAAAAGACAATTGTAATAGCTGACAAAAACTTCATAATTCCATTTAAATTATTAGAAATCACACTAGCATAAGTCTCCGTTGTACTTGCCATAATCTCTTTATAAATGGTTGCCATTTCAATCGCTTGACCACACTCAATCATCGCATCCTCAAGCAAATCCGCATCCTCATCGAAAAACGGTAAAATAGTTCCCTTAGAAAGTTTATCTAAAGTTGTCTTATTATACTTTAAAGCACCCATAAAATAAACCAAACTCTTTTCGATATTAAGCATCTCAAGTAACTCTTGATTTTTCGTTGCTTTAGCTAAAATTCTCTCTTCCCTTTGAATATCTTGATTCATTTTATTTAAAGCCCTCAAATAGCCCTGTGAAATTCTAAGAAACAGCTGAATAGTAAACCGTGTCTTTTTGCTTGTATCAAAATTCTTAACTAACCCCTTTTCAAAATCATCGAATAACTTATTCTCTTTAAGTATAATAGTTACAATAAAATTACCCGAACAAATAATGCCGAGAGGTAAAGTTCTATACTTATTTTTAACCGAATAATCGACCATATAAGGAATATCAGCAACTATTAAAGTAGCCTTTCCTTCACTTTCAATACGTGAAATTTCTTCCTCATCTAAAACCTTAACAAATAAACTTTTAGCAATACCTGTCTTCTCGCTTACCAAATCTATCTCTTCTTTAGTTGGACGAACCATGTGAATCCAAGACTGTTCTTGAACCTGCGATATACTATTTAAAATTCCTGTATTTTCGTCAGTTTTATATATTTTGATCATCTAAAACTCCTGCCTTTCTTTAGTTTTTATCTCTAAAATCATATATAACTGTCACCAAAAATTTTTATAAATCTTTTTTACAACCAATTTTATTATAACAATACCATTATAACACCATTTAGAAAAATAATTTATATATCGTGAAAATTTACAAACTAAAATTCAAAAAGCTGCGGTATAATTAAATTGAAAGGATTGGTGTTATATGCATTTTTACGAACTTATACAAAAACAAACAAAAAATAAAAAAACGAGAATTTACGTCGATATGGATGGTGTTATTGCCTCATACGATATTGGAAAACCATATGACTTTGAAAACAAAAGACCACTTACTACTAATATTAAAACCTTAAGCAAAATTAATAATCTTGAAAATACTGAATTATTTATTTTATCTATATGTAAAAAAGATAGTCAAATAAAAGAAAAAAATAATTGGTTAGATAAATACGCTCCATTTTTTCAAAAAGATAACCGCATAATTATTTCTAAAGAAAGTAACCCTAACCTCTCATCAAAAGAATTAAAATTAAACTATCTAAAATCATTAAAAACTGATAATCAAATTATTCTTATTGACGATGATAATGAAATTATAAAAACCATTAAAGATAATGCCAAAAACATAATCTTATATCAAGATTCAGAACTTATTGATTAAAAAAACATCTTTATTAAACAAAAATTATATAAAAAGTAGAAAAATATTATGCAAAATACTTATCAAAATATAAATATGTAATGTTGTTATCAAAAAACAAATTATACAATAAAAATCCAAACTTTTAAAAGCTTGGATTTTATATTTCAAAAATGGTGGGAGATACAGGACTCGAACCTGTGACCTCTTGCACGTCAAGCAAACGCTCTAACCAACTGAGCTAATCACCCATGGTGCCGTTGAGGAAGTTATCTACAACTTTTTCCAAAAGTAATCGATATATGAACCAATCACTAACAATATTTTAACACATCAATATAGCAAGTGTCTTGTAAAAATAAATAATCTTTTGATAACACATTTATTTTTGATATTAATTATAGTATAATCTTATTTGATAAGAAAAATTAAAAAAAGCAAAAAAAGTATATAACCCTTATAAATAAAGGAAATTCTTATTTGATAGTTATTTGATGGGATGTGTTTTTATGTATACAGTAGAAGAATATAAAGTTTCAGAAGAAGAATTAACTAATTTATTAAAATCTCTATTAAAATTAAATACAGAAAATGAATGGATTGAATTTAAAGTTAATAATGATAATCCTTCAATGATTGGTGAATACATTTCTGCATTGGCAAATTCAGCGGCATTATGCAATAAAGAACATGCATATCTAATATATGGTGTTGATGACAGGAGTAAAGAAGTAGTAGGAACTGATTTTGATTTCAATAATTCCAAAAAAGGAAATGAGCCATTATATAATTGGTTATATAGAAAGTTAAAACCTCAACTTGATTTTACTCCTTATGAAATCCATTATAATACAAAAAGAGTTTTGATAATTGAAATTGATAAAGCTAAACTTTATCCTATTGAATTTGATAATATTGCCTATATTAGAATTGGACAGCAAAAAAGAAAACTATGTGATTACAAAGAAAAAGAAAAGAAATTATGGGACATTTTAAATAAAACATCATTTGAAGAAGAAGTTGCTTTATCTAAATTAGAAATACAAGATATTTTCGAACTACTTGATATAAGTACATATTACAGAATGCTTGAATTACCTTTGCCAGAAAATAAAGAAAAAATTATAGAAGATTTTAAAGAAGAAGGTTTTCTTAAAGAACTATATGGTAAATTAGCAATTACAAATTTAGGAGCAATATTGTTTGCTAGAAATATACATCAATTTAAATCAATTACTAGGAAATCGATTAGACTAATTCAATATAAAAATAAAGATAAACTAGAAACTATAAGAGAAATCAATTATGATAATGGATATGCAATATGCTTTGAGGAAATATTAAAAAATTTGGATCTTTTAACTCCTCAAAATGAGCATATTGGTCTAGCACTTCGAACTCAGGTAAAAATGTATCCAGAAATTGCACTTAGAGAATTAATTGCTAATGCAATGATTCATCAAGATTTTACAATTGGTGGTACAAGTATATTAATTGAACTTTTCTCTAATAGAATAGAGATATCTAATCCAGGAACGCCATTGATTAGTATTGATAGGCTTATAGATCACAATCCTATATCGAGAAACGAAAAATTAGCAAGCATCATGAGACGATTTAAAATTTGTGAAGAAAAAGGCAGTGGGATAGATAAAGTAATTAAATCAATAGAAATATTTCAATTACCAGCTCCCAACTTTTTAGAATATGATAGTGGAACTAAAGTTATTATATATTCTTACAAAAAATTGAACGAAATGGACCGTGATGACAAATTAAGAGCATGTTATCAACACGCTTGCTTGCAATATGTTTCTGGTGATAAAATGACTAATGAAAGTTTAAGAGCACGATTTAATATCGAAAAGAAAAATGCAGCAATCGCTTCTAGAATTTTAAGTGATGCAACATTATCTGGATTAATAAAAGAATATCAACCAAACTCTGAATCTAGGAGATATAAAAGTTATTTACCATATTGGGCTTAGTTTTATTTGATGACTATTTGATTACAAATGTAAACATATAAAAAACACTTTAAATATATAGTGTTTTTTTATTTGATTGCCATTTGATTATTTACAAATAATATTTAATTTAAATGTATTAAATATAATAAATTATATCAATTTATATTTCTTAGATTTAAATACTTTTTCAGACTCTTAAAACATATAAAAACGAACTATCTCTAGTTCGACTAATTTCCCAATGGTGCCGCAACGGAGAATTGAACGCCGATTAAAGCCTTACCATGGCCTCGTAATACCTTTATACTATTGCGGCATGACTTAATTATATAATATTTTATTCATCTTTTCAATAAAAAGTTACAAATAAAAAGAATATATAAACTAAAATTACATATTCTTATTGATTTCATTCATAAATTCACTTTGAATCTCTTTAAGCCTATCTGTACTCGAAGCCTCAAACCTCACTGTCAAATGTGGTCCAGTATTACTTGACCTAATAAGCGCCCAGCCATCGTCAAATATAACTCTGATCCCATCGACCAAACTATATTCGTATTTCTTGTCATTCGCATAAGTAATTATTGTCTCGACAATTGATTGCTTCTTCTCTTCGGGAACTTCGATTTTTATCTCTTCCGTTGAACAATATTTATTAACTCCCTCAAACATTTCGGTAGCCTTCTTATCAGTTCTTGAAAGAAGTTCGACAATTCTTAAAATTCCATAAAAACCATCGTCAAAACCTAAAAACTTATCCCTAAAAAATAGATGACCAGAATATTCTCCTCCGAAATCTAAATTATGACCATTGACATAAGAACGGCAATAAACGCTTCCTGTTCTATTCATACAAGGTTCAAGTCCAAGCTTTTCGATTTCATCGATTAATGTCTTTGAACATTTAACATCAAACACGCCTTTTTTTACTTCCATTTTAGGAGCTAAATCACGGTAAAATAGAAGCATAATCAAATCAGCTGAAATCCATGTTCCGTCCTCTAAAACCATGCCACATCTATCACAGTCTCCATCGACAGCAAGACCAACATCATATCCAAGTTCCTTAACCCTCTCGCCTAAATCATGCATATATTCTTTAACTGCTGGATCTGGAATATGATTTGGAAAATCAGGATCACTATCACAGTAAAGCAAATCGTATTTTATATTAAACATATTTAAAATATTTTGAACGAAAATACTTCCAGTTCCATTACCACAATCGACAACTGCCTTAATCTGTCTATCACCTAAATCAATTGACTTTTTAAGTAAATTCAAATAAGCCGGCATTAAATCGTCTTCCGTAACCATTCCTTTACCATCGGTAAATTCATAACTATCTAAAAATTTCTTAAACTCTCTAAGTTCATCGCCATATAGAGAATCATCCTTCTTCATACTGAATTTAAAACCATTATATTCTTTAGGATTGTGACTAGCTGTAACCATTATTCCGCAGTTTATATCGTAATAAAGTTGCGCAAAATGATGCATTGGTGTTGTGATCAAACCCAAACTAAGTACATTTACTCCACTATCTAATATTCCTTGCATCAAAGCCGGATATAAGACAGAATGAGACTTTCTATTATCGTGTCCCAAGACAACCTTACCCTCACCGCTTCTTCGAGCATAACTACCAAAAGCCTTACCAATAGTATAAGCAACATCTTCGTTTAAATCCTTGCCATACACTGCCCGAACGTCATATTCTCTGAATATCTCAGGATTAATATCCTTTGTTATTTTCATATCTATCACCTATTATAATTATAGACTACTTTAACCGAAATAACAATATTCAAGCCCTTTCAACCCAAAAAAAGACATCTACTTGATATCTTTAAAACCTCATGTGTTCCCTCTTCTTATCTAATTTTCTATAATAATGTTCTAGCTTCTTCCCCGCACTCTCAAGATAACGATCCGTAACCTTCTTCCTTTTATCAAGATCATAAACACTCTTTCTAATCATTAAAATCTTATCATAAATTTCGTTATAATAAGGATAAACATTCGCATTAAAATCCAACTTTTTATTGTAATCATTCTCATATCTTCTATTGAACACATCACCGTAATCAATTAAATACGCTCTGTTATTATCCTTACCTACATTTTGAAGCTTTATGTCATTCCACACATAACCCTCATCTCTTAAATCGCAGTACAGTCTAGCCAAATCTGCGTAACTCGTACTTTTCATATCGAGCTTTCTTTGACCCAAAACCGTAATGACAATTTCCTTATTAAATAAATTTTTAACACCAGTATGATAAGCAATTTCAAAATCAGGCCTTAAAATCGAAAAACTATCTTTAAAATAATCGGTAAAACTAAAATTATCCTTTTTCTGCAAAGCTGTAATTTTTATAATTTCTACTCCCATATCTATTACTAAAGAGTCTTGCGTTCCACTAAACACAGCTACTACCTTATCACCGAAATTATCCTCTATCTTCTTAGTGATAGTCAAAGCTAAATTGTCAGAATTAACTCCAGTTTTAAAAATTTTAGCTAAATAATTACGAACCTCATTTAAAATCATATATGCCCCTCCAAAACTGTAAATTATTATACTTAATTTTCTAAAGAGAAGCAAATTTGCATAGTTTATTACCCATTTTCGTATAATCTATTAAGAGGTGTTTTATGAAAAAATATCTAAAAATAATTATTAAAATTATCCCTTTAATTATTCTGATAATTATTCTCTACTTTACACTTTTTTCCAAAGATGAAGAAAGCGAAAAATTTTATATTAAATTAAAAGGTCAAAATATAATTACCATAAATACAAACCAAACATATGAAGAACCCGGATTTATCGCTTATGACAATGTCGATGGAAACCTCAAAGACAAAGTAAAAATCACCGGCACAGTTAAAAATAAACAAGGAACCTATGAACTTACCTACACCGTTAAAAACTCTAAAGGACTAACCGCTAAAGCCCACCGCTTTGTTAAAGTCGAAAGGTCAAAAAAAATAACCTATAATAAAGCCTACGATAAACTCGATAATACCTCACGCGGCTGGTGGAGCGGCAACAAAAAAGATGGAACCAGACCATCAGGCGGAGCTGACATTAACGAACTAAAAAAATTAAATGCCTACTTTCTAGGACCAAATGAAAAAGTAATTTACTTAACTTTCGATGAAGGCGCCTATGATACATACGTTGAAGAAATCGTCGATGTATTAAACAAAAATGACGTCAAAGCTACATTTTTCCTTTGTTTAAATTACATGAAAAAAAACGCCGATTTAATTAAAGATATGGCCGAAGCTGGACACACTATTGGCAACCACACAGCATCCCACCTAAATATGCCGTCTCTGGCCACTGAAGAAAACTTCGACAAATACCTAAAAGAAATAACTGAAGTTGAAGAAGCCTATTATAAAATAACTGGTGAAACCATGGAAAAAGTCTACCGTGATCCTAGAGGTGAATGGAGCATTCGTGACCTTCAAATCATGAAAGACTTAGGTTATAAAACCTACTTTTACAGTGCAGATTACAAGGATTTTGCCGAAGACGTTACTAAAGAATATGCCCTAGCTGAACTTACTAAAAGACTTCATAATGGCGCGATATATTTAATTCATCCTAAAAACAAAGGAAATTATTTAGCTCTAGATAGTTTTATCAAAGAAGCCAAAAAACAAGGTTACAAATTTGACCTCGTCAAAAACATTGGTTAATCTTGTTTTTTTATGGCAAAATAAGCTCTTGACCGATCGTTAAACTATTTGAACTTAAATTATTTAAACTCTTAAGCTCACTTACACTAGTTCCATATCTGTTTGCAATACTCCATAAACTATCGCCCGATTTTACAATATAAACATTATTTGAGCTAGGGACATTTAAAACTTGACCGATTTGTAAAACATCACCGCTTAAATTGTTTAAACTCTTAAGTTCCGCCACACTTATTCCATATCTATTTGCGATATTCCACAAACTGTCACCCGATTTAACTGTATAAGTATTCCCCATACTTACACTATTACTAGGTACATTCAAAACTTGACCGATTTGTAAAACATCGCTACTTAAATTGTTTAAACTCTTTAAATTACTAACCGTTGTATTATATTTATTCGCAATACTCCACAAACTATCACCTGATTTTACTGTATAAGTATTCCCCGCACTTACACTATTACTAGGAATATTCAAAATCTGACCGATTTGTAAAGCATCACTACTTAAATTGTTTAAACTCTTGAGTTCACTAACTGTCGTATTGTATTTATTCGCAATACTCCATAGACTATCGCCTGATTTTACTGTATAAGTATTTCCACTATCCTCATCACTTGAACTACTAGGTAAAACTAAAATTTGACCAACCTGTAAAATATTACTACTTAAATTATTCAAACTCTTAAGTTCATTAACCGTTGTATTGTATTTATTTGCAATACTCCATAAACTATCACCAGACTTAACAGTATAATAATTTCCACCTTGACCACTTGGAATAGTTTGTCCATTTGCCGTTGCGATAACTGCATCGACTACCGCATCGACATATTCCTTATAATTAGCTTGAATCCTTGCCAAATCTTCAGGATTATCGATAAAACCATACTCGACAATTACCGGCTGAGTTTGACTACCAGTATTTCGATGAATAAAATAATAATCCTTCGAAGTATCACTAGGATATCTTCTTTGATAAACCTTTCTCATCGTCTGACCCGCATTACCTAAAGCTGTCAAAATATTACTAGCCAGCGTATCATCGTTTCTTAAAGCATAAATAACCTCAGCTCCTTCAGCTCCTTGAATTCCTGAACCAGCTGCATTAATATGATTAGATATAATTACCACATTCGGATTATCACCATAAGCAGCTAAAATTCTTTGAACTCTCTCTGTCGGTGATATTGTTTCATCAGTATTTCTAATTAAAGTTACTGGAACTCCTCTCTTTTGAAACTCTTCATACATATATTGCGAAATCATTAAAGTTAAATCTTTTTCTCTAACCCCACTACTACTTACCGCACCACTGTCACTACCTCCATGTCCAGCATCAATGACCACCTGTAAATTATTCATAACCTCACCCCTACATTAAAATATGAAATACTAATAATTTAGTTACAAAAAAATAAAAAGATGCCTAGGCACCTAACAAAATGAATATTAAAAACATTATTTTTTAATCACTATTTAATAACCAATCAATTATATTCATAACTTTTATTCCATTATAATCTTTATTAATTGTTTTATCCATTGTTAATATTATTTTCTCATAATTGTCACTGATACTTTCTAAGCTTCTAATCTCTCTTTCTTTTACTTCCTCATTTGCTAAAGTTTGTGCAACTTGATAATATTTTATATCATTAGGATTTTCAGCAACAAAATCAACTTCAAAATCTCCTGATTTTCCAATATTAACACTATATCCTCTTCTAAGTAATTCTAAATAAACAACATTTTCAAGTAAATGACCTTCGTTTATATTTCTAAAACCTAATATAATGTTTCTTATACCAGTATCAGATATATAATATTTTCCTAACGTTTTAAGCAAAGACTTATTTCTTACATCAGTTCGATTTGCCTTATACACAATAAATGATTTTTCAAGCATACTCAAATAATTATCAATTGTTTGATGGTTAGATTTTTCTGTAATTTTATTACTATTTAAAAAATCACTAATTTTTTTTGCTGATACAGAACTACCAATATTTGTTGCTAAATACTTTATAATATTTTCTAGAAGAGCCACATCTTTTATATTATTTCTATCCACTATATCTTTTTTTACAATTGTATTATAAATACCATTTAAATAAGATAAAACTAATTCATCATTATCTTTTATTAAAGTAATTGCAGGAAGTCCTCCATATTTTAAATACTCATTAAACTTATCATCTAAATTAGTATTATCATAATTATTAAATTTTAAAAATTCTTTAAAAGAAAGCGGATACATTTTAATTTCAATATATCTTCCTGATAATAAAGTAGATAATTCAGATGATAAAAGATAAGCGTTTGAACCCGTAATATAAATATCAATATCAAAATCTACTTTAAAAGAATTAATCGCCTTTTCCCAAGATTTCACGTTTTGTATTTCATCTAATAACAAATACACTCTTCCTTTTTTTATTTTTTCTTTTATGTATTTATATAAATCCTTATAATCTTTTATATCATCAAACTCAGCAGACTCAAAATTAATATATATAATATTATCCTCCTTAATACCATTATTAATTAAATAATCTTTAAACATTAATAAAAGAGTTGATTTACCACTTCTTCTAACACCCGTTATAACTTTAATAAATTCAGTGTCCTTAGCATCAATCATTTTTTTTAAATAATTTTCTCTTATTATCATTTGCATCACCACTTAAATATTATCATAAATAAAGTAATTTGTAAAGTTTTGCAAATGTACTTGCAAAAATTCAAAAAATTAAAAGTTTTGCAAATGAACTTGCAAAACTTTCACAATTCTACATTTTTTGCAAAAACATTGTTATTTCAAATTTTGTTAATTTATTTTTTAGCTATCCTTACTTTATTTTACTTTAAGCTTTAACCGGTACAATAATTTCACCAATTATTTTAATAGCATTTATTGTATCAACAAACTCTATTTTTTTTACATATTCGTAGTTATTTTGATAGCTATTCCATAATGATTTTAATCTTGAATCATCACTAATTAATTCTATATATTTGCTAGCATTATCAATATAGTCTAACGTTTCACGTCTCTTAGAAGTATTAATAATTGCTTTTCTTAAAGTGTCTTTATTAATGTCACTCCATTTTAAATTAACAAACATATATAAATCATAGTAATCTTTCATTCTAGTATTATCAATATTTCTACTAATTATCGATTCAAACTTCTCAGCAACAATAGTTTCATAATTATAAGTCATAATATCAATTGTTTCATTATCAAATAAAGTATTATATTTAAATTCTACTTCTTTATAAGTGATAACATCTCCAGTAGTTATGTCAATCATTAAATTAGTTTTTAAGCCGTCAAATTCTGCTTTTAAATTAACTTCAAATCCGGAATATAATTCTTCTTCTCTGATATCTTTAATATTTTCTACTTCAAGTTTTACGTAATCTTCTGCATCGATACTTATAATTTCATTAATAACTTTAGTAATAGTTTCCCTGTCTAGTGGCAATCCTTTTATAGTAGTATCCAAATCCATAGTACTTCTTAAATTGACACCAAAGATAGATGATAATAAAAGACCACCTTTAATAATAAATTTATCTTTATAAATAGACATTGATACTCTTTTTAATAAAGCCTCAAACATAAAGTCTTGGATTAAATATTTATTAGGTATGTTAGTTTTCTTAGATAAGTTATATGCTTTTGCTTTTAGATTATCTCTATTTTTGATCATCCAAGCACCTCAAAAATATCTCTTACTTTATTATAAATATTCATCTTTTTAGCATATTCATACAGTTTTAAAGTGTTCTTCTTTTTACTATAAAAATATTCTCTAATAGCCTTATTAAAAATTTCAGCATCTACTTTCTTTTTATTTTTAATAATATCACAAATGGTTTTATCTAAATCGTAAACTCTGATAATATTACCAGAATCAAGTTTATAGTCAATTACTCCTAACTCTAATAATTCTCTTTTTGTATAAAATAAAGTGACATTATCTTCTTTTTGAAGGGATCCTTTGTAACCACTTTTAACTGTAATATCATATTTAATAGGAATTCGATTAGACAAGCCGTGTAAATAAAGTGCTGTTGCGTTAGAATAAATTGCATACTTACTTTTACTTTGTAGAACCATAAATTCATCTACCAAAACATTCTTTTTAATATATACTCCACGGCTTACTCTCTCTATTTTATTTTCTTTAATAAGTTTAGTAAGATAAGTCCTAGGAATATTATTTTCAGTAACATCTTTGGTAGTCAAATAACCATTTTTAAATAATTTTAAAATTTTACTTTCATACCCCATATTCATTTTCCTTTCGCACTTAAATTATAGCGTATTTAAGTGTGCTTGAAAATATATATTCATTCAAATCGATTAAATCTTTCTTCTCGCTCATTTTTTATTTATACAACAAACATCTATCGTTTTCAAAATAATATAATGTCCTTTCTTACCTATTCGTAAAATTGTTTTTTTATTTATGTTTCTTTAAAGCAATAGTAATAATCAATTATAAAAAAAGCAATACCTAAAAGCATCACTTCTTTACTCTCTCTTCAATAAGTTCTTCGTCCAAACTCGAATTAACCGTATGTGGAATCCTCTCCCAAATCAAATTCTTACTTTTAATAGATAAATAAAGACATTTTACATATCCTGCTAAAAATAATGGATTGTAAAATAAAACCTTTAACTTCATTCCTCTATTTAATCTTAAAGAATCTTTTTCTATAAAAAGTAATACCGATGTAAATACAACCAAAACCAAATAAACACTGAACAATATAATTGCCAAATTATAAACAAACATCCCTATCGGTTTATCGGCAAACGAAGCCATTGAAATATCAAAAATACTTTTTATAATCTCACATAATAAAGCCAAAACTAATAAAATGTAAGGCTTAACACCTACAAGTGTTACATAAGTAGATGCATAATTGCTATCCTTATCGGCAAGTTTTTCCCTCAAATCTCTATAATACATCCTTCTTGCCGTAAAATAACCCTTGATCCATCTAGTTCTTTGCCGAATTGTCACTTCATAACTAACTGGTTGTTCGTCATAATATTTTGCCTCTCTATTGTAAGTTGTTGAAAGATTGTTTAATACTGCATACAAACTAAACTCGTAATCCTCGGTTAAACTATAAAAAGGATATCCACCTAAGCTTTCTAAAATACTGCCCCTTATATAAAAACCAGTACCACTAACTGTAAGCGTTAACCCATGTTTAGCCTTAAAACTATTGCCTAAAGTATTAATCATTGAAAACGTAAGTGAACTTGCTGCCGCATAAATATTATCATTACCATTTTTAGTATTACGGTAACCTATTCCAACATCATAACCTTTTTTATAACTATCCTTCATCTCCATGAAGAAATCTTTATCTAAAACATTATCCGCATCAAATATAAAATAAGCATCATAATGTTTGCCTTCACTTATAATAAGTTTAACCGCTTCATCTAAAGCTCCACCCTTGCACTTATAAGTAAAATCACGTCTAACAACTACTCTGTTTCCTCTTTTTAAAGCTATATTATAAGTTGGATCGTTTTTATCTTCGACAATCACATAAATATCATTTTTATTAATTTTATACGATTGATTATCTAGACTGCTAAGTAACCCTTCGATAACTGCCGACTCATCTTTGGCCGGAATTAAAACCGCAAAAGTCGGTTCATCCGTACTTTTAACAAGCTCTCTCCCTGCTCCCTTTAAAGAAATCAAATACTTCCTCAAAAGAAGCCAAACAGCTATTATTACTAAAATCATTTGAACTACTATCATTACTTACCACTTACCTTAAAATCCATATTAGGAAAACTTTTTGCCAAAACTGAATCAGGATAAACTTTGTCGTATATCTCCCCAACCGGAGTAATTGGGTCTATCCCACTACGTCTCATCGCACTTCTAATTAAAGCCGTCCATGAGACAGTCATATCGATAATCAAAAATATCAAAATTATATTAAAACAGACATTACCAATATTGATTGGAATCCTCTCAATCCATTTCGATAAAAACGGATAAACAGCTTTCACAAAAACTAAAGTAAATAATCCCCAAACAATCATATAAGGAATTGTCGTTCGGCCATTTATATTTAAAAAATAACTAGAATAATCCCAAGATGTTGTATGTGTAAATGTCTCTTGTAAAAAACTAATCGCATACTCAAATATTCCACCAAACAACGCCCCGTAAATAAAAATTTTCAAATTCGAATAATTTTTTCTTGCAAACAAATACACAATTAAAACCGCACCCGCTCCATAAATCGGACTAAACGGACCATATATAACTCCTCTTCGAAGCTCCCAGACGATATCACCTGTTGCTATATAAACCTTAACCAAATTTAAAATCTGTTCATATAAAGCTCCAAAAATTGAACCAATTACAAATATTAAAAATAATTTCTTGAAGCCAAAACCTTCCGCAAAAACCTTTTCTTTTGCTAAAGTCATAAAACATACCCCTCTTACTTCTAACATATGTAAAAGCTTACAAAATGCTTTTCCAAATTTATGTGTGTTATATTAACACAAACTACCTAAAAAAGCAAATTACTTCAAATCAAGTGGTTCGTTTACCAAATCCTTATCGACAAGTTCCTCGTGTAACCTCTCTTCGTCAGTATCCAAAAATACCTCTTCAATTCTATCGACCCTGCACTTTTCAGCATTGATAATTGCCTCTAATTTACGTGCAGCTTCATCGGCCTTGTCGTTGACAATTACATAATTGTACTTAGGAAGCTCGTTTATCTCCTTATAAGCCGTTTCAAACCTTTCCATCAACTTCTCTTCAGTCTCCGTCTTTCGCATTCTAAGTCTTCTCTTAAGTTCCTTCATACTAGGCGGAAGTAAAAATACGAACAACGCTTGAGGAATTTTCTCCTTAATTTGCAATGCTCCTTGAATTTCGATAACCAGTAATACATCTTTTCCGGCATCTAATTGCTTTTGAACACTTTCTCTCGGTGTACCGTAATAATTTCCGGCAAACTTTGCGTGCTCGAGCATCTTACCCTCTTCGATATTCTTTTCAAATTCTTCCTCGCTGACAAAATAATAATCTTTTCCATCGACCTCACCCTTGCGAGGTTTCCTACTCGTCATTGAAACCGATTCCCAAATATTTGGCATAACCTCTTTTGCCATATCACAAACCGTATTTTTTCCACTGCCAGACGGACCTGACAAAACTATCAAAAGTCCCTGTTTCTTTGTCTTTATCACCTTTAAACATCTCCTTTTATAAAAATAAGCACTTAAAAGTGCCTATTTAAGTTCTGATAAAAGCTCTGGATTAGCAATATATTTTTTAGCCTCTGGCACTAATAAAGGCACAACATTTTTTAAAATATCCCCATCAGTTACCTCATCCATATATTTTTCACCATTATCCATAATCACTTTTACAACTTTTTTATCATCTAAAATTTCATCTTCACCTTGATTGACTTTAACAAGATAATCATAAGTCTCATCGTTATAAACAGCTTCTGCCACAACTAACCATTTATCAGCTCCTAGTGTTATAACCATATCTTTCATAAACATATCCCCTTTTCTATTTTTGTATACTTTGAATTAAATCTTGAGCATTCATAAAACCTGAAGCATTTTGCATGCTCTCACCAAACAATACAGCATTATTCGGATCCTGAGCTAAAGCTTCCAAAGCATCTAAACTAGCTAATTGATCAGCCGTTAAATTTTGATAACTGTGTGTTGCTGTATTATAAACCCCTACTGGAGAATCATATTGGAACCATTGATTAGCTGTCTGACCATTTGTTCTACTAGTCGCACTATAAGCATCACTGTAAACATTTAAACCAGAATTTGCAACATCATTGACAACTGATTGATAATCTATATTATCACTATTATTTGTCTCCTCAACCTGACTTTTAACACTATCGGAAATTTTATGTTGTTGTGATTCAATTTCTCTTGATTGAGTTACTTCTTGCTCTGGACCATTAAAACTTCTAACTATATTGCTAATACCAAGTCCAGTTGTTGCAACTACTGCCAAAGTAGCAACTCCTAAAACAATCTTTTTCCAATTTTTCTTAAGTTTTGAAAGTAAATTTTTTGAAGCTTCATGCGCATCATCTACTTTTTGAGGAGTACTTTTATTGTTATTCTTTACAGGACTATTATCTAAACTTAGTGTTGAAGCTTGTTTATCATTTTCAAAATAACTTGCTGCCAAATCTTTATTATCGGAATCTATAAGTTTAATCTTACCATCACCATCTAAATTAATTAAAACAGCATGATCGTTATCTAATTTTAAACGGTTCATTCCAGGTTTTAAAGAATTAACAAGCATTATATTATTCGCACCCTCAAGACCAGGAATTCCCTTTCTTACCTTATCACTATTTAAATCATTACCAAATACATATTTAACTCCATTGTATTCATATACCGCATAATTTCCAAGTTGATCCTTCTTAACCTCATCGTAATATTTAGAATTTATCTCTTTACCATCTTTATCTAAAACTGTAATTTTACCACTATCATCGACATTGATTTTTAAACCTTTAGCACTGTAATTGTTAATTCCAGGTTTTAACCCACTAAGTAGTACTACATTATCTGACAAAACGCCATCTAAACCTTCCTTAATCAAAGAATCGGTAACCTCATTAGAAACTACATAAGTAACTCCATCAAATTCAAACACAGCATAACCCTTTGCCTGAGTCTTACTTGGAATTTCCATAAACTTGCCACCTAAAGCCTTATAATTGTTTTCTATCTCTTTATAAGCATCTTCGATTTCCTTCTTTAATTCATCTAATTTTTCTTGGGTTGGTAATACTCCATTAGTAGATGCATTTTTTCTTATATTCTGATATAATTCCATTTTGTCACATAATCGGATATAATAATTGACATCCACCAAAAAATCATTTTCATCTTTTAGCAGACTATACGCATCACTACCTAATTTCTTTAAAATATTATTGAATTTACCTCTTGCAGAGCTAACTCCTAGCAAAATATCGGAATTGTCTTCGTTTCCCTTTTGAGAACCTTTTTTAATTAAACTCCAAATTTCTAAAACCGTCTTTCTACCTTCGGCAACTAAATCTTGAACATCTTGTGAAGAAGATTGTGCCTGTCTCTTGCCAAGCCTCTCTTGAATTAAAGCAATAAAATTGTTAAGTTGTTTTTCTTCGGTATTTAAAGATAAATTACCTATAGTATTATATTTCTTTTCGTTCTCTTCTTTTTGCTTTTTAATCTCTTCGATTCGCTCGTTAGCAAGCTTTAGCCTTCTCTCAAGCATATCCCTATTTGTTAAACCATCTATATCCCGCATTGAAACATAACTATCTAATTTACTACTAACTTTGCCTATTGATTGAGAAATCAACTTTTTCTCATCCTCTAAACTATTCATTTCTGAATAATCTTTAGAATCATTCCTTTTCAAAATATCAAGCTTGTTATTTGTCTGAAGATAATAAGTTCTAAGTGCCGAAAGACCTCTTAAAGCCTCGTCATAATCATGATCATTTTTTATGTTAATTGATTCTGGGTTGATAAAATATTCTAAATACTCTTGATTCATAATACCCCTCCTTGGTTATTAAATTCTTACCGTTATTATACCTTCAAATTTCTTTTTGTCAATTTCTATAGTAAGACCTATTATCATTATATCACACTTTTAACCAAAAAAAGAAGAAAATTCTTCTTTTATAATTCAAACTGTGAATTGTACAAATCGGCATAAAAGCCACCTTTAGCCATAAGCTCGTCGTGATTACCTTGCTCGATTATATTTCCGTCCTTCATAACTAAAATTAAATCAGCATTTTTAATCGTTGAAAGTCTATGAGCGATTATAAATGAAGTTCTACCTTGCGTAAGCTTATCCATTGCCTCCTGCACAAGTTCCTCAGTTCTTGTATCGACATTACTTGTTGCCTCATCCAAAATAAGGAATGGTGTTTTTTGAATCATACCTCTGGCAATCGTAAGTAATTGTCTTTGTCCCGCAGACACACTATCATTATCGGATAAAACTGTATCATAACCCTTAGGTAACGTTCTTATAAAGTGATTTAAACCAACCTCTTTACAAACCTCGACTACTTCAGCTTTTGATATATTTTCTCTGTTATAAACGATATTCTCCATTACCGTTCCGTTAAATAACCATGTATCTTGCAAAACCATTGTAAATAAATCGTGAATATTTTTCCTAGAAAGTTCTTTAGTTGAAACTCCATCTATTTTAATATCTCCACCATTTATCTCGTAAAATTTCATAAGTAAATTAACCATTGTCGTCTTACCTGCACCAGTCGGTCCGACAATTGCAATCTTTTGACCAGGTAAAGCCTTAGCAGTAAAGTCATTAATCGTTGGCTTGTCATTACCATCGTACTTAAATGTAACGTGATCAAATTCTATTTCACCGCGAACCTCATCTTTGTTAAGTACTTTAGTAATATTACTTTCATCGCTCATCTCTTCCTCGTCGATAAATTCAAATACTCTCTCAGAAGCAGCAGCTGTTGATTGAAGTGAATTTAAAGCCTGAGCAATTTGACCAAGAGGTGAAGTAAATAATCTAACATAAGTTATAAATGCCACAATAACACCAAATGTAATTGTTCCATTCATCGTCAGTAATGCACCTACGATACATACAGCCACATATCCGAAGTTACCGATGAACATCATAAGTGGTTGCATCATTCCAGATAAGAATTGACTCTTTCTATTCGCATCACATACTCTTTGATTATAAACGTCGAACTTCTTATCAGAATCTTCCCTACCATTATAAGTTTTAACGACATTTAAACCTGAATAAATCTCTTCGATGTGACCATTCAAATTACCAAGTTCCTCTTGTCTAGCAACAAAGTATTTTTGTGACCTAGATAAAATTGCAAACATTCCCACAAATCCAACTAAACTTGCGACAATTGCGGTTAAAGCCAAAATCCAGTTAGTTACAAACATCATGATTAAAGTTCCAACAAATAAAGTTACACTACTAACTAAAGCTGATAAAGATTGATGCATAGTCTGACCGATCATATCGACATCGTTAGTTACTCTTGATAAAATATCACCAATATAATGTTTATCAAAATATTTAAGTGGTAACTTGTTTATCTTAGAAGAAATTCTACTTCTTAAATTCTTTGAAAATTTAATAGAAACATGAGTCATACAAATTGCTTGAATATAAGTGAAAAGTGCACTACATAAATACATTATAAGTAAGAATAAAGCAATTCCTTTAATAACTTTGAAATTCATCGCTGGTTCAATAACTTCTTTTACAGATTCAGGTAAAGTATCTAACTTCTTATAAAGTTCAGTTGAATCTGCATCTTTATCCAAACTACCTAAAGTTACAGCAAATTCATATTGTGCATGAGGAGAAATTTTAACACCATCGATTGTTACTTCGTCAAATAAAACGTTTTGAACACTCTTTGGTAAATCTAAATTATCCTTATCCATCTTAAGTAAAGCAATCTTATCATCTGTACTGATTTTTACTTCTTCATAAGTAGATTCCGGCAAAATAACTCTCAAAACAGACTCCGGTAATTTTGCCATCTCTTCGCTTATTTCACTTTCGTCCATGCTTTGAAGTTTACTTGTAAATTCTCTAAAAGTACTTTTATCTTCCGCACTAATAGAAGAATCACTCATAACTGAAACAATACTTTCATTAGATAAATTAATATCTAACATCTCTGGTATAACTTTACTTAATTTATCTTCAGAAACACTTTTCTCCACTGTAGTTGAAAGCTTTTCCATATTCTCTTGATTGATAACTAAACCTTCAGAAATCTCATCAGTAAGTTCTGATAACTTATCAGGAGCTAGAATTGAAATAACTGAACCAAGTATTGCCAAAACAAAAGCTACGATAACTAAAACTTTATATCTATCAAGTTCTTTTACTAATCTTTTAATTGCTCCTTTAAAATCTTTTGCGTGCTCTGGTGCGTTCATATTTGCCCCAGGACCATGTTTAGGAGTACTTTTTGCATTATTATTCACGTTCCAATTCCTCCTTTGAAAGTTGTGATAAAGCTATTTTTTTATAAACCTCACAATTCTTTAGAAGCTCCCTATGGGTTCCCATACCTACGCATTTACCACTATCTAAAACTATAATCTTATCAGCGTTCATAATCGTTCCAATTCTCTGAGCAACGATTAAACTAGTCGCATCTTTAGTATAATTTTTAAGTTCACGTCTTAACACAGAATCAGTCTTATAATCCAAAGCTGAAAAAGAATCGTCAAAAATATAAATTTCTGGATCTCTAGCAATTGCTCTAGCAATTGCCAGTCTTTGTTTCTGACCACCAGACACATTAGTACCACCTTGCGCAATATGTGTCTCGTACTTGTCGTCCATTTTCTCGACAAACTCAGAAGCTTGAGCAACCTTAGCAGCTTCTTTTATCTTCTTCTCGCTTATTTCACCTTTTCCATTGTCGCCATAAGCAATATTATAATTAACAGTTCCATTAAACATAACTGCCTTTTGTGGTACATAACCGAGCTTATTGTTTAAAGCTTCCTCAGTATATTCTTTAACATTAACTCCATCGACTAAAACCTCACCATCAGTTGCATCGTAAAATCTCGGAATTAAATTGATTAAAGTACTCTTACCACTACCAGTTGATCCAATAAAGGCCACAGTCTCTCCTTTATTTGCCTTAAATGAAATATTTCTAAGTAAATATTCATCCGCATCGGGATATCTAAATGAAACATTCTTAAATTCGACAGTCCCAACCTCTTCGGTTTTACCATCGAAGCTTCCCTCTTTAATAGATTCTTTCGTATCTAAAACCTCATTAATACGATTAGCCGAAACTTGGGCACGAGGTAAAATCATAAATATCATCGCAAGCATTAAAAAAGACATAATAACTTGCATTGCATAAGAACTAAATACAACCATATTACCAAATATTGTTATCTTGTCGGCCATTACTGAATTTTCAATCAGATAAGCTCCGACAAAGTAAATAGCTAAAGTGAGACAGTACATTATCATGTACATAATTGGTGACATAATAGCAAATTTCTTTTGATTATAAAGCTGTAAATCAGTAAGATCAGTATTTACTTTGTCAAATTTTTTCTCTTGATAACCTTCTGCATTAAAAGCCCTAACGACTCTAATGCCAGTTAAATTTTCTCTTGTAACCCCATTTAACTTATCGATAAGTTTCTGAACCTTTTTAAATCTCGGAACGACAATTATCATTAAAACAATAATTACTGAAAGTAAAATAACAACTGCAACTCCTGTTAAAGCACTCCATTGCCAGCTCTTGTTAAGAATTTTTGTAACGGCCCAAATAGCTGTAATTGGAGCTTTAATTAAAAGTTGTAAACCAATCGCAATCAGCATCTCAACTTGTGTAACATCATTAGTTGTTCTCGTAATTAAACTACTAGTTGAAAAACCTTTAACTTCTTCGGTGTCAATGTTTTCAACTTTATCAAAAATTTCTTTTCTCAAATTTCTTGAAAAATTAGAAGAAATTGTTGCCGCTAAATATCCCGCAATAACCGCAAAAGTAAAACTACCTAAGGCACATAAAACCATATAACCACCATTTATTAAAATGTCTTGCATCTTACTGCCCTCAGTTTGTACTAGAACTGTTATTTCTGACATATAATCCGGCATTTTTAAATCGAGCCAAACTTGCAATATAATAAAAATAATACATATAATCGCATATATAATATCTTTTTTATCTAGTCTTTTTAAAAGTTCAATCATATTCTCTTCCTTTCCTCTTTAATATATTCAATATTCTCGTGCATTTGTCTAATTACTTTCTTAAAAACGTCTAAATCTTCTACTTTAATATCTTTAGTCAAAGCTTTTTCAATATTTTGAAAATACATTTTCTTCTTCTCAAAAATATTTTTTGTCATCTGATTTAAAACAACTTTTTTCACCCTAGAATCTTCTTCGTAAACCTCTCTTGAAATAAGACCATTTCTCTCCATTGTCTGTAAAACTTCTGATACCGTCGCCCGGCTAAGTTTTAAAACCTCTTCCAAATCTCTTTGAAAAATATCTTTATCTTGATGATTTAACATATAGCCAATTATCCTCATTTGAGTCGGTGCCGGCATCTTCTTTTTGTCAACCTCATCTAAATTAAAAAATGTTCGAAATATATCTTGCTCAAGTGATTTAAGCTCATAAAAAATTCCGGATTCCACATCATTCACCTCTTCTCCTACCTCATCACCGTAGTACATTTTAGTACACAAAAAAATAATTGTCAATACCCTTACAATTATTTTTAAGTAAAAAATTATTTCTAAAATTATCCGGGTTAAACTTAACTATAAAATAGCATCATAAGTGAATAACCCCAAAAAAAATTATATCCCTAATCTATCCTTTCAATCTTATAATTTTGCGTTCCAACTAAATCTTCTGCATAATCAAGCGTATGAAGACCATTTCTTAATTCAATTATATTGACAAGCTTTTCACCGTCATCCGCACTATATACAAGATCTATACAAGCCTTATCTAAAGCCACAAGATCTGTTGAAGCAAGAATTCCAATATCATGCATATCCGGCTCGGCTGAATTACCATCACAATCACAGTCAACTGAAAGCCTATTCATCACATTTATATAAACGATATTCTTTCCGTTATCTAAATAATCAGAAACCGCCTTACCAGCTTCAGCCATTGCCTTTAAAAATGAATCCTGACTTCCACCATCTTTACCACCTGAATGAATTAAATTCTTCCCTTCACTAGAAACAATACCAATTGAAATATTTTTGATTGCTCCCACATATCCAGCCATCGCATGACCTTTAAAATGTGAAATAACTAAAAATGAATCATAATTCTTAAAATGCGTTCCAACTAAATCTTTTGTAAGTCTCTTTCCATCCTTAACCGGAATTTCCATAGAACCATCCGCATCCATAATATCCACATCGGCAATATCAGTAAAACCATGGTCCCTAGCTACTTGCATATGCATCTTAGTCTCACTTCTAGAGCCGCCATATGCCGTATTGCATTCTACTATTGTTCATTAACTTGATTTACAACGTCTTTAAGAAGCTGTGGATTTAAATAATTACTAGCTGGTGGTTCACCGGTAGAAACCTTAACCGCTACCTTCCCTTTAGGACTCCATCCTAAAGCATTATAAATCTTTACTAAACTATCACTATCGATATTTTTGGTCATATAAACAGTTGCCATATCTTTCATATTATCCCTTCCTTTTTTATCTTATCATATATATTTTTTTAAAACTTCATCTAATATAAAATTAACAAGTAATATTATTAAAATAATTAATATCAATATAATTATTTTCTAACCTTGTCTTATTATCACCACCTATTATAAAAATACCATATAAGCCATACTCTAAGTCAAGTATTTTTATTAATTTTAAAAATAAACTACATCATACTTTCTAATTTGGCACGATTTTACTTCCTAATTTAGATAAATATTACTTTTTACTCTTTATTTTTGTAAAACACATTTTAAATATGAAAAAATACATATATTATTTATCCATACATAAAAAGTAAAAGTCAACTTTATTTAAACTTTCACTTTTTCTTTAAAATCTTATTTTCGGTAAAATAAAATTTTCGATCTCTCCTACTTTTACTTTAACCTGTTCCATTGTTTCAATGTTTCTAATTGTAACTGTATCATTTTCTAGTGTTTCATCATCTACGGTTATACAATATGGAGTGCCCATCATATCTTCTCTTCTATATCTCTTACCGATTGACCCACTCTCATCATAGTCACATGCAAATTCTTTCCTAAGCCTTCTATATAATTCTTTAGCTTTTTCACTATGATATTTTTTTACTAAAGGAAGTACTGCCATCTTATAAGGTGCAATAAAAGGATGAAACATCATATATTCCCTAATCTCACCATTATCCATTTGTTGCACATGATATCCATTAAATAATAAAGCTAAAAATAATCTATCTGCTCCAACTGTTGATTCGATTATATAAGGAACAAATTTTTCGTTTGTCTCTGACTCTATAAACTCCATTTTCTCTCCACTGTATTCTTCATGCCTCTTTAAGTCAAAATCAGTCCGATTATGAGTACCGTTTATCTCTCCAAAACCAAAAGGAAATTTATAATCAATATCGCATGCCTCTTTCGCATAATGTGCAAGCTTCTCATGTGGATGAAATCTCATCATCTTCTCAGGTATTCCTAAATCCATAAAATACTTTTTTGCATAATCCTTAAAATACTCATATATCTCATGATCAGTTCCCTGCTTACAAAAAGTTTGATATTCCATCTGTTCAAACTCTATCGTTCTAAAAGTAAAATTACCAGGCGTAATTTCATTTCTAAAGGCCTTACCAACCTGTCCAATACTAAATGGTAAATTACTTCTAGTTGTTCTTTTTACATTCAAATAATTAACATATTCTCCTTGTGCATTTTCAGGTCTTAAATAAATTGTACTCTGTTTTTCTGAAGTAACACCCCTACTAGTTTGAAACATCAAATTAAATTCTCTAAGCGACGTAAAATCACATTTACCACATTTTGGACATGGAACTTTATTTTTTTTTATATATTCCATCATTTCCTCATCATTCATCGCATCCGCATCTACATCACTACTAAATTCTTCAATTAAATTATCTGCTCTATGACGAGTTTTACAGTTCTTACAGTCTATAAGCGGATCAGTAAAAGATGCAACATGACCTGAAGCTTCCCACACTCTCGGATGCATAAGTATTGCTGAATCTAGCTCATACGCATTATCCCTCTCTTGAATAAATCTTTTCTTCCAAGAAGCTTTTATATTATCCTTCATTAAACTTCCAAGAGGCCCATAATCCCAAGTATTAGCTAAACCCCCATATATTTCACTTCCTTGATAAATAAAACCATATTGTTTACAAATATTTACCATATCTTTCATACTAATTTCATCCATACTATTCCTCCTATTATAGCATTATAAATTTAATACATTATAAGTATATCATATATAATAATAAGTATTCAATTGATAAAAGAAAATATATAATTAGAAATATATCATAAGAATTAACTTCATTTTACTTTTGCTAAAACAAATGTCATAAAAGAATATTTTTTTCTTATATCTTTATTAAAATCTAATTCTGCTAAAGTCATACTGTTGATGTCTTTTTTATGAAAATTAATATCTGGGAATTTTTCTGCTAAACCTTTATCATATTTATATAGTTTCTCTTTTAATAAATTTATTATTTCAAAATTTTCTTTTGTTTCTTCAGATAAAAAATTTTTTTCGGACAAAAACATTTGAAAACCATCCACACAAATAATTTCCAAATTTTTTTCTTTCATAATTTTTTCTAAATCATCTGTTGAAAACTTCTTATGCTCTTCACCATATTTTTTACTATTTTTTTCGCTCCAAGATACATAATTCTTAAAAAAAATAGATTCTTGGTTAGGAATTGCAATAAAAATATATTTGTTACTTAAAGAAATACATTTTTCTACAAACTTAACCATCTTTTCATAATTATAATGCTCAATAACACCCAAACTTAAGACCAAATCATATTTACCAATAAAATCAAACAAATCTTTTTTATGATAAATAATAGGTATTCTAAGATCTTTAGCAATTTGTTTACCATATTTTACAGCCTTACTAGATTTATCAACAGCAGTAATACTTATATTATTATTATAATTATAAATAGATATAGAAAAAGCACAAGAACCAGCTCCAATCTCACATGCTGACCTAATGTCATTAATATACTTACTAATTAATGTAACTGCTGAATTGTTTCCAGCCCATCTAGCAGGTTGCCATTCATAATACTTATTATGAGGATTACATTTAATACTATTATATATCTTTATTTGCTCTAACCAATATTCCTTTTCTTCATCCATAATATAAATCTCCTATAATCTAAAAAATTTTTTTGAATTATCATGTAGTATTTTCTTTTTAGAGGTTTCATCACTTACATATTCACAAAATCTATTCAATTGGTTATAGTCGCCTGTATATGTAATTCTATCAGTATAGTTCCAATTATAATCTATATCAAAAGACAAAGTATCTTCATCATATAGGTTTAATAAATCTCTTAAATAATTATCTGTATTTTTCATTAATCTTTCAGGTTCATTATTTAATAACAAATCTGGAGAAATTCCCGCTAAAAATTGCCCTTTGTTTTGTTTCAAAATATAACTACATTCTTTTGATAACCTACAGCCATGAATCAAATATCCTCTAATATCATATTTACTAAGTAATTTAATCCAGTTTAATGGATTATTTGCAAAATACAATTTATCGATTCCTGAAGAAATATTATCACAATAATCTGTATGAACAGCTAACGGAACATTACTCTTTGAAATAACTTTCAATAAATTAGGATTAATAATATCTAAGTCATACAATCCTGTCGAAATTCCATGAACTTTTAACCCTTTTGGATTATATGATAATAATTCTTCCAAATAATCTACAGTATCAAAATATAAATTTATAGCTGGGATATATTTAAAATCAACAACAGTTTCAACATTTTTTAAATAATTCATCAACTTTTCGTTAACTTCTTTATATGGATTACTTTGTACATCTAATATCTTTATTCTCCCATTATCGACAATTTCACTATAATATTCAAACTTATTATTAACATATTTCCATAAACAAAATACTTTTGTTACACTTCTCTCTTTATCAATAATCATTGGTGAAGTACAAGGTGCAACCAAAGAAATTCCAATATTATTTTTCTTAGCTATTTTCTCATATTCATTTATGGTAGGAAGATAAGGCATCATAATATTTTTACCAACTACTTCTTCCTCGGTTTCATAACCAATATGTGAATGACCATCAATTACTTTATAATTCATTTTCAGACCTCCCTATTATTATTTTAGGTACATTAAACGCTTCTATTCTTGCATATCCCCCAATAGGAAAAGTAAAAATTGGTGTTGTATGTCCAAAATTGGCATCCACAAGAATAGGTATCTTATTTAACATCTTTTTGTTTTTTACTAAAAATTTCCATTTTTTTACATTCATATTAGAAACATTCTGACATATTCCAATAACTATTCCTTTAATAGACGAACCAATCTCAGATTGTAACAGACTTTCTAAATTTCTATCAAATTCTAAAAGAAAATTACCATCTTCGCCTCCAGAATCCTCTATAAAAAGAATAATTTTTTCTAAATGTGGCATATATTCAGTTCCCTGCAATAAATTTAGCGTGTTTAAATTACCCCCTAATATAACACCTTCTGCAACGCCTTTATTTATTATTTTTAAACCATAATTTTTTATCTTGTTAACTTCACTCTGATTCATATACCATGGATCGTCACGATAATATTGTGATGACTCTATAATTATGCTTTCACCATTTATAGCTTTTAAAAAATAATTCACAGTATAATCAATACCATAAATCATACCAAAACTAGAAAAATGTGGTCCATAATATGTTATTATTCCTGTTTTTGCATAAATAGCCACTAAAATTGCAGTAACATCAGAAAAACCGCAAATTATCTTAGGATTATTTTTTATTAAACTATAATCTATATATGGTAATAATTGATTAGAATTATAACCTCCTATAGCGCTTAAAATAACATCAACATTAGAACTAAAAGCCTCATTTAAATCCTCAACTCTATCATCAACACTGCCGCAACAATAATAAAGTTGATTTTTATAAACGTTTTTTGAAAAAATCACTTCATATCCGATAGAATTTAATTTATTAATAGCGTTTTTTTTTGTATCATTACTAATTACTGACAATGACTTTGAAGGAGCAATAACCATAATTTTTTTCATATCTTTATCTTCTCTTAACCAATTTCTTACACAAAACATTCTCAATATTATCTGCAGATATAACAAATTGATCTCTAGTATCCCTATCCCTTATAGTTACAGTATTATTATTAATTGTCTCTTCATCAACACACACAGAATAAGGAGTACCAATAGCATCACTCTTTCTATAACGTTTACCAATATTTCCCTTATCGTCATAATATACCATCAATTTTGTTCTCAAATCTTTATATATTTTAAAAGCTTTATCTCCATGTTTCTTTCTTTCTAAAGGTAATATACTAACTTTAATAGGAGCTAATTCAGAATTTATTTTAAGAATAGTTCTTTCTGCTCCATTTACATCAACCTGTTTAGTTAATGATTCACATAATATAGCTAAAGTAATTCTATCAAGGCCATATGTCGATTCAATGATATATGGAATATATTTTTCTCTATTTTTTTGATCAAAATAATTCATTTTCTTACCGCTATATTCTTGATGGCGTGAAAGATCAAAATCAGTTCTATTATGTGTTCCATTTATTTCCCCCCAACCAAAAGGAAATAAATATTCAATATCACATGCTTCTTTTGCGTAATGAGCCAATTTTTCATGATTTTTATATCTTAATTTATTTTCAGGCAAACCTAATTTTTCAAGAAATGTCATCCCATACTTCTTGAAAAATTCATATATATCATGATCAGTTCCCGGCTTACAAAAAGTCTGATACTCCATTTGTTCAAACTCGATTGTTCTAAAAGTAAAATTACCAGGCGTAATCTCATTTCTAAATGCCTTTCCAATCTGACCAATACTAAATGGTATTTGGGCATGCATACTACGAAGTATATTCAAATAATTAACATATTCTCCCTGGGCATTTTCAGGTCTCAAGTAAATAACATTCTGTTTTTGGCTAGTAACCCCTCTATTTGTTTGAAACATTAAATTAAACTCTCTAAGTGGCGTAAAATCACTTTCTCCGCATTTTGGACACGGAACTTTATTAATTTTTATATATTCCATCATTTCATCATCAGTCATTAAGTCGACATCTAATTCACTATCATAACTTTCTATTAATTTATCAACTCTATATCTAACCTTACATTTTCTACAATCAACTAATGGATCGCTAAATGATTTAACATGCCCAGAAGCTTCCCATACTTTAGGATTCATCAAAATATCGGAATCTAATTCATAAGCATTCTCTCTATTTTGAATAAAATAATATCTCCATTCATCTTTAATATTATTTTTTAATCTAGCACCTAATGGACCATAATCCCATGTATTAGCTAAACCCCCATATATTTCACTTCCTTGATAAATAAAACCATATTGTGAACAATATTGAACGATATCCTCCATCTTGATTTCTTTATTTTCTTCCATATTTATAACCTCCCCTAGATAATACTTTATTAACATTGCTATTAATTATATTCTCCTCATAATCACCATATTCGAGCAAAATATAATCTTTTATCATTTCAAAAATACGATCATTTGAAATTCCCATAATGTCACCCCATTGAAAAAGATGACGCAAATATTTTCGATAAAGATAATTAGGACTTCTATCTGACAAACTAGAAACATTTTCATAAGCTAAATTAGAAACCACTGATAAACAATCGGCAAACTTAAAATCTTCCGGCGACACCACATTATAAATATCCACAACGCTAGAAGCTTCTATACTAGTATCTAGTTCTAATTTTCTCATTAATATTGAATTTAAGCCTATAGCACATTCAGCACCATATTTTTTCTCATTAGATTCTATAACAATTATATTACCAATATCTTTATATTTATTATCTTTAACATTTCTAATAGCTATATTAAAATTTCTACCATAAATTCCCATATCTTGCAAACCATATTTATGCTTATAATAGTTTTGTGGTTTTGAATCAAATTCTATCAAAACTTTATCATTAATATTTCTCAACGATTTAATCAAATCTAAATCATCACTAGATATTCTTATCATTATATTTTCATAATCAAATCCAATAATTTTATTCAAAAACTCAATTGTATCATACACTAACTTTTCTAAATTTGCATATGGTACAAGAATACCTGAAGCATCAAAATAACTTGACCATTCATTCTTTTCAGGAATATCAATTCGCTTCAATCCTCTTGTTCTTATAGCACGTTGAATTAAAAAATCACCGGGATTATCAATATCATCGTTTAATAATTTAGGCTTTAAAACACTTATTGTTGATCCAACAAATACAACACTTTTATCTATACCAGAAGAAATTTTTACTTCTTTATTTTGCTGATAACCTACTTCTGAAAAAAAATTAATATAATCTTTTTTTAAATTTTCTATTTCCTTTTTCATACAATTTCACCACCCATCTAAGGTACAATATTCCTCCCATTAAATCTCAAACATATCTGCATATTCCTAATATCCTTACACTTTAATACCCACATTAAATATCTTTCAATTCCCATACCAAATCCCGAAGTTTGAAGTGGAAATTTTTTCTTCATCTCAATATACCATTCATATTCTTTAGAATTAACATTATGCTCATTTAACGATTTATATAACTCTAAATCTGTTTTATTTCGTTCTCCACAACCAACTGTTTCACCAATTCCCATCAGCAAATCAGCATTTTTTGCACTTCTTTTATTTTTTTCATCAACTTTTTGATAAAATGGAACCGCCATTTTATCATAATTTGTTACCCAAATAAGCCCATCATAAATTTGCATTAATGCTTTTTCACCATCACTAGTTATATTTCTAAAGCCATCATCATAAATGATAAATCTATCTATTTTATCAGGAAATTTTTCCTTTAGTTTTTTTTCTGCGTCATCAAATGTAATTCTAGGGAATTTTCCTTTATAATTAGCTACCTTTTTTATATGAGTAATATCACCAAGTTCATGTTGCAATACTTCACCAAATTCTTCGATTATTTTCCTTGATAAATGTTTTATATATTCTTCAACTAAATCCATTACGTCATTTAAATTCCCAGGTATTTCAGCTTCACTATGATAAAACTGGCATAAATGTCTTTCATCAGCTTCTTCTCCTCTAAAAGTTGGCATTATATAATAAACTCCATTTTCTGTTAATCTACAACCATATTCTAAAAAAAATTGCATTGAATCAGCGAGATAAGTATCTACACCACATATATTTACCTTTACAGGTTTTGAATCACTACCTTTTCCCATAGGACTTGATATTGACCCAGTAGTTACAGGTAAATGCATTGTTAATATATTTTTAGAATTATAAAAATAAACTGTTTCCTTAGTAATTAAATTCTCCAATTTCACAAGTAATTTGTACCAATCACTTTCTAAAACATTCAAATAATAATTACTTTCGTTTTTCCACAAATTAGGTTCTTTTAACATAAAATCCTCCTTGTCTTTTATATATTTTAAAATATTAATTAATAATATAAATAAAAATTACTTCATATTACAAATAAACTAAGCAAAAAACAATTTACTTGGAAATTCAAACATCTTAATATTTAATATTTAATATAAAAGAAAATTTATTTAAACATGCTCTTTAAAATAAAGAATAAATAAACAGAATTATTCTTCATAATATTAATTGATATGTTGTCATGAATATTACCACTATTTTTAAACAAATTCAAGTGTTTTTCAAAATAAAAAACTGAAATTAATCAGCTTCTTAAACAAGTTATAGGTACAACATACACTCCATCATCTCTTCTGTAAGCATATTTTGTAGCAGTAAGCACCATTAAAAACGAAGGTTTATTCATTTCATCAGTATCAACAACACTAACAAATTTAAGTAAATTTTTAGCAGCTGCCTCTATAGAATCTTTAGAGCCGAGTTTAATTTCTATCGCACCCCATCTACCATCGCGTAAATGAACTATTGCATCGCATTCTAAATCATTTTTATCACGATAAAAATACATCATACTTCCTAATTTGGCACAATTTTACTTTCTAATTCTGTATAAAAAAGTTCAATGTCAGTATACCAAGTATTCTTAGAAGTATCAATTGCTAATTTTAATATCTCAAGATCTTTTTTATTTAAATTTGATATATCAAATATAACTTCTTTATAATCTTCAAATTTTATTAAAGGAACTTTATACGTAATAACATCATTTGTATGCGCATTTTCTACATCTATCCATGCCATCATAATTAAAACCTTCTTTCCTTTATTTCTTATGCTCCTTATAATAATCATAATTACCTAAATAAGAAATCAAATGTTTATCTTCTATATATATAACCCTTTCTGCTATTTTATTTATAAAATATCTGTCGTGTGAAACAAATAATAAAGTACCTTTATAATTTCCAAGGGCATCCTCGAGAATCTCTCTCGTATCTATATCGATGTGATTAGTCGGTTCATCGAGAATCAAAAAATTCGCGTTTTTCTGAATTAGTTCAAAGAGTTTAAGTCTGACCTTTTCTCCACCGGACAAAGTTCCAACTCTTTTAAATACATTTTCTCCATAAAATAAAAACTTTGAAAGGGCCGCCCGAAGATGCGTCTCATCACCGTTAAATACCTTCCGCGAAATATCTAAAACCGTCTTGTTATCATCATCGAAATGTATCTCCTGCGGAATATATCCAATAGAAACTCGGCTTCCAATTTTAATCCTATCATTTTCATTTCTCAAAATCGCCTTGATAAAAGTCGATTTTCCGCTACCGTTTTTCCCCATTAAACAAACCTTTTCACCATACTTTAAAATCATAGAAGCTTTATTTAATAACTCTTTATCACCAGCCATCAAATCTAAATCGTCCACCTTTAAAACTTCATTCCCTGACCTATCATCGATTTCAAAATCCAAAGGAAGCTTCTTTTTTACTTCCGGCTTATCTATCATTTCCATTCTCTCTATTCTTCTTTCGATATTTGCTGCTCTTCTAAAAAATACCGGATTATCGCCTTCTGTTCCCCACTGCCTAAGTCTCTTGATTGCGGCCCTCATCGCCTCTATCTGTTTTTGTTGATTCTTATAATTTTCAAACTCAGCCAAAGTCCTTCTTTCACTTTCTTTTAAATAATAAGAATAATTTCCATTATAAACATCTGCCTTACCTTTATCGACAAACACAATTTTATTTACAACCTTATCTAAAAAATACCTGTCATGTGAACTTATAATAATCGTTCCTTTATAATTTCCTAAAAACTTCTCAAACCACTCTAAAGTATCAATATCCAAATGATTAGTCGGTTCATCCAAAAGTAAAATATCGGGATTTCTAATAATAAGTGAAGCCAAATTTACAATCGTTTTTTCACCACCTGATAAGGCATTAAAACTTCTCTCTAACATATCATCCGTTATTTTAAAGCCACCGCAGACCTTACTTATCTTTTCATTTATCTCATATCCTCCTAAAGTCTGAAACTCATCTTGTAGCCTTCCATAACCCTTAAGCGCCTTATCTAACTCTTTAGAAGAAAGAGTCGCAAAACTGTTCTCATATTCCCGCATCCTCTTTTCAATATCAAAGAGTTTTGAAAAATTTTTAAGTAACATATCTCTTACTTTTAAATCGTCAGAAACCCGAGGAGGAATCTGTGAAAGCAGCCCTAAAGTTGCACCTTTACGAATAGAAAGTGTTCCAAAGTCAAGTTTCTCTTCACCGGCAATTATTTTAAAAATAGTTGTCTTTCCGCATCCATTAGGTCCAATCAAACCAATCCTATCGCCAGTATTTGCCTCAAAGTCAAAGCCATCTAAAACGTTTTTAAACCCAAAACTTCGTTTGGCCTTATTTAAACTTATCTCTATCACTTTAAATCACCTCTCCTCTTAAAGCATCTACTCTCTTTTTAAATTTAT
>DVFV01000021.1 GCA_018713045.1 Candidatus Coprosoma intestinipullorum
ATAATAACACAAATATATAGTGTTGTCAATGAAAAATGATGAGTTTTTTAGGTATTTATTTTGTCTTTTTTAAACATTTCGAAGATATTAGATCTTTGGCAAAAACTGTTTGAAGATATTTTCTCATTTCATCCGAATTAAGGCTTAGTGGAAGTGTAAACAATATATTTTTAGAAATAGCAAGGTTACTTTCTTTATCTAAATACCAAACGATCGGTTTTATTCTGATGTAAACGTTATCTCTAGGATGATAGGTTTCGCTAGTTGAGAGAGTATACTCCCCTTCTTTGCCGGCTTGGCCTTTGATGATTACGAATTTTTCGTTATCGATTAAATATTCAGAATATGTTTGAACTTTACCATCAGCGGTTAATAAATGATATATTTTGGCAGTTTTGCCGGTTTCTTCAAAGAGTTTAGAGTCCGGTATTTTATATGATATTGCTTTGGCCTCGTCTTTGAACATGACTTTTTCCGGATATTCACCGTAGGTAAATTCGTAAAGGCCATCTTCGTTTTGGTGAATTTTATGATTTAGAAATTCGCGATATTCAAAAACTGGGCGGATTCCGATACTTTTTTCGGATGTCACTTGTTTCCTATGGCCTTTAGATGTAACTATATTATAAGTTAGGTCTTCGGTTTTGATAAGATAGCTATTATTCAAATGTTCTTCATAGTAAAGTGCGCTTTGGACGGTGGCATAGTCTGTGGCCCAAGCGGTTTCGGGTATTTTATTAAATAGTTCGAGTCTTCCGTTGTTTAGCTCTAGGTTTAACATTTTTGGAATAATATCGCGTTTGCGAAAGATTCCGTATATTTGATTTTCGGTGAGGATTGTAAATTTTACTTGTTTAAACATTTTGATTCCCTCTTTCTAGCCAACTAAGATGGTTGTTAAAATATCAACTCCGTCGTTTAATAGGTCTAAAACAAGATATATTTTATCTTTGAAAAAGCTGGTTGTTATGTTTTGATTATCTATCACTATGATGGTATAGGTTTTAGCTTTGGTAATTTCGACTTTACTTTGGTAACGAGAATAGCGTTTTTTTATTTTTTCGGCAGCATCGTCATCGATTTGACCATATATATATAGTTTACCTTTATTGATATAGATACTATTGCTTGTAAAACGGCGGAGAAATGGTTTGATGGTTTCATAGTTACAGATGATGGTGTCCAACGATTTTTTCTTGAAGACTTTTCTGATTTTTTTGATGTTGACTTTTTTATCTTTGCCACCACCGAAGAAATCAAATTTTTTATCGAATTTATGACGATCTGACATGATAAAACAATTATCGATGTTATCGTTTTTTTCAATAACGTCTAAAATTTGGCCGTCTAAACCGATACCTAATAGTGATCCTTTTAATTTTCGAACGATTTGGATTAGCTTTTGATTCATGTTTTTCTCTCCCTTTTGTATTTATAATAGCTTATGAGGTTATTTTTGTCAAACAAAAAACAAGCTTAATTAGCTTGGTTTTGATATTTTTCGATATATGCTTTTTCCATGTCTGTTATGTCGTTTGGACTCATAAAGATGATAACTGAGTTGTGGGCGCCGAGTAATTTATCTATTTGGTCTTTAGATATGCTTTCACTGTTTGGAATTTCTTTAATTAGATCTTCACTTGTGATGTCAAAGTCTTCTTGATTTTCTCTAGCTCCGTAGATGTCCATGATATAGGCTTTGTCCACTTTGCTTAGGACGTCGATGTAATCATCTTTAAAGGCTTTGGTACGTGAGTATGTGTGCGGACCAAAAACGACTACAGTTTTTTTGTCTGGATATTTTTGATTTACGGCTTTTAGGGTGGCTCTGATTTCAGCTGGATGATGAGCGTAATCATCTATTACGATATTATCTAGAACTGGATATTCGGTAAATCTTCTTTTAGCTCCTTCAAATGTTTTTAAAGTTTTGCTGACTTCTTTGGCTTCTAATCTTTCGTAGTAGCAGAAGCTAATAACAGCTAGGGCGTCTAAAAGCATGTGTTTGCCGAATAGTTTTAAATCAAAGTGACCATAGTAATTGTCTTCGATGAAGACGTCGAAGCTAGTTCCGTTTTCGGTATATTCTACTTCTTTAGCGATGATGTCATTATCTTCGTCTAGACCGTAATAGAATATAGGTTTGTCGACTTCTAAGCTATGAGTGTATGGATCGTCACCACAGGCGATAACCATTTTTTCGGCGTTGTTGGCATATTCGGTATATGCACTTATAACGTCGTCGATGTCTTGATAGTAATCGACGTGGTCGAGATCGATATTAGTAATAATCGCATAGTATGGATGATAGGCCAAAAAGTGTCTTTTGTATTCGCAAGCCTCTAAGACAAAGTATTTGTTTTCTTTGTTTGCATGGCCAGTTCCATCACCGATTAAGTAATTGGCTCCTCTTAATTCGTCTAAAACGTGAGATAACATGGAAGTTGTCGTGGTTTTACCGTGACATCCAGCAATAGTTATCGTTTGAAACATCGTCGTTAGTTTGGCGACCATTTCTTCATACGGATGAATTTTAAGACCCAATTCTAAAGCTCTTTGAACTTCGGTATTATCGTCTTTAATCGCACCTCCTTTGATGATATACATTCCTTCTTGGATGTTTTTAGGATCATACGATAAAACTTCGATGTTTTTTTCTTTTAACCCTTCTTCGGTAAAGTAGTGATTGTCGTTATCGCTACCTTTTACTTCATAACCTAAATCTTTTAAGATGCCTGCAAGTGCGGACATACCTGTTCCTTTTATTCCGATAAGATAGTACATGATGTTCCCCCTAACCTATAAATTCAATTAAGTACGGTCCCAATATCAGAACTAATATAAGTGGGACCACAAATATTACGGAAATAATAGAAGCTTTATTTGGAATTTTGTTGATTTGGCTTTTAACGGCCAATATTTGTTTGGTTCTCAAGAAGTCAATTTCGTTATATAGGACGTTTAAGATACTGTTACCAAACTGACTTGTCTGAATAATATTTAAAATTGTGTTGTTGATGTCGTTTGATGAAATTCTTTGATGCATGTCGCTTAATGCTTCAATCAGTGATTTACCAAACTGCATTTCAAATAAAGTCTTTTTAAATTCATCACTTATTTCAGAATCGACGTTGTCGCAGGTAACTCTAAGTGCACCTTCTAGGTTGTTACCGGATTCTAAGGTAAGTGAGAGTATTTCAAAGAAGAATATTGCTTCATTTTCGAGTCTTTTGTTGCGGATTTCAATCTTTTTAGTAATATTTAAATAATAAAATAGATAATATGTTCCAACGGCGACAAATGGCGCGAGAATGTAACCGAGGTCAGTGAGTATGACGATGAGTACGGTTACGAGAAGAGTTACTAGAAGACGGTCACGGACAAAGGTACTTACAGTATATTTGGTATCGTGACCTAAGCAATTTAAATCTTTTTCAATTTTTTCGAGTTCTGAGGCTCGATATAGTTTAGTTAGCCAGAGACTTTTTTTCATCTAAATCACGACCTTCATTATTCTTCTAATACATACTATAAAGATTATATAGTAAATTATCATAAATATCAATAAAATTATGCCAAGTTCGCTATTTATAAACGGTAAAAAGTATGTCGGATTAATGGTAGATATAATTAATACGAATACAAATGGCATGAAAAGTAAGGTATAGACGACAAGTTTACTACCACTTGTTAAGGAATTTAATTCAAATTTAAGTTTTTGCTTTTCAAACATACTATTTTCGATGTTTTCGAATATTTTGATGATGTTACCACCGGTTTTGTTGATTATAGTCAAAGAAGCAGTTAAATATTTAGCTTCTTCTAGACCGGTACGACTGGAAAATCTTTTGAACACACTTTCGAGTTCGAGCCCATAAAGAAGTTCAAGGCTCATTTTTTTAAATTCGTCACCGATTGGTCCTTTAACTTCCCGGCCGACGATTTCGATGGCCTGAGAGATACTTCTTCCAGCTTTAAAGGCGTTGTTCATAACGGTAATAGCTGAGAGAAAATCGCTTTCTAGTTTGTAACGATATGCTTTATAACGAATTATCAAGAATACATCTAGGGCAAAAAAGCCTAGGGTATATATCAAGATAAATTCATATATGTTTAGAAGATCTAGCTGAATGGCTTTGGCAAATACGGCAATAATGACAAAGATTAAACCGATAATGATTTTGCCACTGACGATTTCAAATCCGGTTTGATGATATTTAGTTATTTTAGTGTATTTTTCTAACCTTTTTGCATATTTAGTGATGAAAACAGATTTTTTTAGTGATTTGCTTAAACTTTGAATTAATTTGGTATATTTATTTAACAGTTTATCGGTAAAGGAAACTGTTTTTTTATTTAGCGGTTCAATGGTGTAGGCATTTATTCGTTTTTCTAGTTTAAAGGCTCTTCTTAAGCGGTTAAAGTAGACTAATAAAGCTACTAAGATAACGATTATAAAGCTTAAGAGAATTAAAAGTTCGCTTGAATGGGAGACGACTTCGAGATTTAGACTTACCGAACTTGTATTTCCAGCTTCGTCGGAAACGGTATAAGTTAAGGTTTTAGTTCCAGATGTTGTTAGGTCTAAGTCTTTTAGATTGTTAGTTATTTTGGCACTTAAATCGCCATCGTGATTATCTTTAGCAGTTACTTCAGGTAAGTTTTTAATGTTAGTAATTGTAAAGTTTTCGTCTTCGATGGTGATTTCTGGCTTTTCTTTATCAATTATGTATTCGCCAGATTCTTCGGTAAATGTAAAACCAGTATTTAAGGTTACTGATACTGATATTTTATAAGTTCCAGTTGTATCTAAGGTAAAGGTGGCGGGAATGTTTTGATTGACTGTTTGAGTGTCAATTATTTCACCATCTTTATAAAGGTTGTACGTATACTCCACCATGTTTTGGTTTGGAGTAAAGGTTATGGTTAAATTTTGATTAGTCGGTGTTTGACTGTTTTTATCAAATGTTCCACCTTCAAACATAGTTTACCTCCTTACTTTCCAAAAATATCAGTTAAATCGTCAATGTCGCGAACTTTAATACGACTGTATACTTTAGGTATATATTTGTGCATGAGGAATTCACCAATTACTTCACCATTTGGCATAACTCCTGTCTGTTTAAATTTAAATATTTCTTTTTGTTCGATTTCGCCGTTTTTGATGCCGGTTATTTCGTTGATGGCACTGACTCTTCTTCGGCCGTCGGAAAATCTGGTTACTTGAACGACGATTTGAATTGCACTTTCAATATATTCTCTAATGGCAGTGACAGGGATTTCGACACCATTCATCAAGACCATCGTTTCTAGTCTGTTTAAGGCATCTTCTGGACTGTTGGCGTGCATAGTGGTCATACTTCCCTCATGACCGGTATTCATCGCTTGAAGCATATCGAAAGCTTCTTTACCACGGACTTCACCAACGATGATACGGTCAGGTCTCATTCTAAGTGAGTTGATTACTAAGTCTCTAATGGTTACGGCACCTGAGCCTTCATAGTTATCACTTCTGGTTTCAAGGGAGATGACGTGGCTTTGTTTAAGCCTTAATTCGGCGGCATCTTCGATAGTGATTATACGATCAGCTGGGTCGCAGAATGAAGATAAGACGTTTAATAGTGTCGTTTTTCCGGCACCGGTTCCACCGACAATTAGAATGTTTAATTTAGCGTGAACGCAGGCTTCTAAGAATCTTGCCATGTACGGCGTAAGGGTTCCAGTTCTTAGAAAGTCATCAATAGTAGCGAGTTCGGGCTTAAATTTTCTGATCGTTAGAACTGGTCCTTTTAACGATAGCGGTGGCAGGACAGCGTTTAATCTCGAACCGTCTTGAAGTCTTGCGTCGACCATCGGATGAGCTGTATCGATTGTTCTACCTAGTGGCTGAATCAGTCTTTGGATAACTCTTATGATGTGATCATTATTAATAAAGCTTACGGTTTCATCTTTGATTAATTTACCGTTTAATTCGATATATATTTCGCTTGGGCTGTTGACCATTATTTCGGTTATTTCGTGGTCTTTTAACAGTTCGGTTAAGGGTCCAAAACCGTTTATTTCGTTATCGATTAAGTTATATATGTAACTTCTTTCGGCGTTTGATAAATCGTATCGGTCGATGATTTCACTTGTCTGTTTTTTGACAAAGTCATCCATTGTTTCGCCGTTTTTGACATTGTTATCGATTAAGTTTTGAATTATTTCATTGCGCAGTTTATCTAGTAGTTCTTTGTTAGGAAATGCGTTATAATCACTTGTTTCAACTATTTCTGGTGTTTGCGGGCGATATTTAAATTCATCTATAAATTTTTTCATGATTTATGGCCTCCTACTTTAGAAAATCATCAATAATGTGATTTAAAACTTCAATTCCTTTTTCTTTAGCATTTGCTTTATCTAATGTGGCAAGTTCACCGTTTTGAACGTATTTTTGCAGGTTACGAAGGTGAAATGACTTTGGTAAAGTGTAATCAATAGAATGGTTTAGAATTGTTTTGATATCGAATTTGCTAAATTCATCTTGGTTTAGTGATTCGTTTAAAACAATTTTATAATTTGATTTTTCCATATCTTCATAGATTGTAATCATATTTTTCATGTTACGAAAATCCATAAGGTCGTTACTTAGAAGATATATTATTTGATCACTGTTATCATAAGTAATGAGGTTTACTCCGTCAATTATATGATTAGTATCGATGAGGATAACGTCGTATTTAAAGCTTAAGCGACTTAAAACAACGTTTATGTATTTTGGATCGATTTTATAGGCCATTCGAGGGTCTTTAGGAGCAGCTAAAAGGTCTATATAGTCGTTATATTTGGTAATGTAGTCTTCGATTTGATTAAAACGATTATTGGCAATGTCGCTAGTCAAGTCGTAAAAGTCGTTTTCAACTTGAACGTTTAAGCTTGGAGCGATTACGCCTGAATGAAGGTCTAGGTCAACGATAATGGTTCGAAGTTTTCTTGTACTCAAAAGTCCGGCAATGTTTAATACTGTTGTAGTTTTGCCGGTTCCACCTTTTACTGATGTAATTGTAATTGTTTTAGCTTTAGCATTTTGCATGATATTTCCCTCTATTCTTTTATTATTTTGCCAGTTGCAAACTGTCCGATATAGGTTAGGTTGATTTCAAATTGTTGTTTAAAAAGTTCACTATAAATACCGTTTGGATTGTGAGTAATATGAATTTCTATGGAACTTTCGGTGATGTTTATTTCTTTGTTTCCTTCGAGGTTTTCATCAAGTAGACGATTTAGTTTAGATTCGAGGTTTTCATCTTCTTGGTGTTTTAGACCATATTCAATGGTACTTTTGATTTCGTTTTCGTATTTATTTTTAAGGTATGTTATATTACCTAGTTCAAAAATAAAAGCCATAAACAGAAGAAGAATAGGAAGTAAAATGACGAAGACGACGAGACTTTGACCTTTATTGTTTAAAGATTGTTTTTGAGGTCTTGATTTCATATTCGTTTCCTAATACTTGCTGAATGACTGGCGTGCTTATGGAAACTTTTTGGCTTAAGGTTAAAGTAATCATATCGTCTTTGGAATTTTCCGAAAGGTTTATGTTTTCTTCTTCTAAGTAATTGTTTAAATTAGTCATGTCCCCATTTTCATAAAGGGTGGCTACTGTTTCTAAATCGTTATTTAAGTCGAATTTCTTCAAAAAAATATTACCAATATCGATCATCGAGATAATTATTAAAAGGAGTATTGGTAATACTAATATGAATTCAACTAGTGCTTGCCCCTTCTTATTCATATTATCACTCTACCTATCATATCAATTATATCAAATTTTTAAGTAAATTAAAATAAA
>DVFV01000022.1 GCA_018713045.1 Candidatus Coprosoma intestinipullorum
TCTTGCAGTATGTACAAGAAGATGCGGAATATATTAATTTGAACGGATATAAGAGAGATGAACAATTAAAAGCAGAAATGAAAGATGCTATAAAGTCATTGATATAAATAGTTAAGGGGTGGGGTATAATGATTATCGTTTTGTTATTATGTTCTGTTATCTTATTTTGCTTAGTAATTTATTTTTATAAAAAGAGCAATGATAATATGAAATTGAAGGAGAAAAAAGAGCAAGCGCTAAATTCAAATATTGATAGTGAGAAAAACCAAAATAAAGATTTATCGGCTCGTTATAACGAACTAAGCCAAAAATATGAAGATGTGTGTAGGGAAAATAAAAACTTGAAAGAAAGTTATCGTTTAAGCTCTGTATCTAATAAAAACATGGGGGAAATCAAAGCTTCTAAAGAGTTACAAGAAATTTTTGAACAGTTGCAAGAAGAAGTTGATATCGACCATTTTGTAAAATTCGATAATCTTTTTTTGTACGATTTAAAAGAACCTAGACAAATAGATCATATGGTTATTTGCGATTATGGCATTTATATATTTGAAACAAAATATTGGGAAGGTGATATATATTACAATATATCTAAAGAAAGTTTAAAAGGTACTAAGCATGAATTATTGAATCGATACATCTTTTATAAGCAAGATGAAAATGAGCATCAAACTTTTGTTTTGAAATTAAATGAAAATGGGGAAATAGAATACCGTAACCATGGTAATCCTTATAAACAGATATATAAAACAATGAAGAAATTAAGCGCTTTTTTAAATAAAGAATATTTTATCAATAGTATTATATACTTTAATTATCACAATGATAAATATCATTTTGTTGATGGATCAGATAAAAGTAATGGGATAATTGGGGTAAATCAAAAAGAAAATTTATATGATTTATTAAAAAATAGAATGAAAAATTTCAAATTTGAAAAGTTGAATGAACAACAAATAAAATATTTGAAGCAAAAATTTGAAAAATACAAAGTGTAAAATTAAATTATGTTACATAATTCAACTTATCGGAAGTACGTATGCTTAACAATTCACTAATGATATAATAATAGGGTCGCCTATCTCTCAGGCGTCAAGTTGACGTAGAGAGGAGGTGTAATTATGCTTGATAACTTTGTTCACATCACGACCACGGCAGCGAGTGGTTGTATCGTAGCGTTATTTGCGCATTGGCTACGCAATCGCAACGATAAGAAAAAATAGGTGACCTTTAGCCAACACCTAAAAAATCCCCTCACTACTTCCGATAGTGAGGGGATTGGTGTATTATGCTTAATAACTTTGTTAAGTGAATTATAACATCATAGTGTAGGGGAATGCAAAAGACTCATTTTGATAAAATATAAATACTTCGTTAATTAGAGAAATAGTTACCCAATATGATAACCGGTTGACATTTTTGTAAAAACGTTTACAATTGTCACAAGAAAACGTTTTCCTAATCATTTGTTATTGGGAGGGAACTTTATAGTAAGTAATCAAAATTCGTTTAAGTTATTTAAAAATCAATCTTATTTACAAATGTCTATTATGTTAATGCTATTTTTTGCATCTTGGGCCATTTGGTGGTCATTTTTTCAAATATGGTTAACATCTGAAAGTAATGGCTTAGGTTTGTCAGGTAGTTCGGTTGGTACAATTTATTCAACTAATTCACTTGTGACGCTAGTCTTAATGTTTTTTTATGGTGTATTTCAGGATAAACTTGTCATTAAACGTACGCTTTTAATTTTTTGTTCGACATTATCTGTATTAGTAGGACCTTTCTTTGTATGGTTTTATGGTCCGTTAATTGAAAGCAATTTTATACTAGCGCTTATTTTAGGATCGCTTTTCCTATCAGCGGGATTTTTATCGGCATCGGGCATTTATGAGGCAGTAGCAGAAAGATTTAGTCGTTTTTTCGACTTCAAATATGGTCAAGCGCGTGCTTGGGGATCTTTTGGTTATGCAATTTCAGCGCTTGCTGCAGGATTTTTATTTGTAATTAATCCAAGTTTGAACTTTTGGTTAGGTTCGATTTTAGGCCTGATTTTGCTCTTAATATTGGTCTTTTGGAAGTCTAAAGATGAAAAGAATATAGAGGAAGCTGCAAAAAATGAAGATTCTGAGGCATCTGCTCCAAAATTAAAGGACATGTTAAATTTACTGAAAGTTAAAGACGTTTGGGTTATTATCGTATTTATTATGTTTACTTGGTCATTCTATACTATTTATGATCAACAAATGTTCCCAGATTTTTATACAAAACTCTTTTCATCTCCAGAAGTGGGGCAACAAATGTATGGGACTTTAAACTCTATTCAAGTCTTTTTTGAAGCTTTGATGATGGCAGTAGTTCCAATCATTATGATGAAAATGGGTGTTAAAAAAACGCTCATACTCGGCGTGACTGTTATGTTCTTCCGTATAGGATTAAGTGCTGTTTTCGATGATCCTATTATAATATCAATTGTTAAAATGTTACACGCTTTAGAGGTTCCATTATTTATCTTACCAATGTTTCGTTATATTACATTACATTTTGATATAAAGCTTTCAGCAACGCTTTACATGGTTGGTTTCCAAATAGCTGCGCAAATAGGCCTAGTAATATTATCAACACCTTTAGGTATATTACGAGATCATATTGGTTATGATAAAACCTTTTTCGTAATTATAACTATTATTCTTGTAGCAGGTACATTTGCAACATTTCAACTAAAAAATGATAATCAAGATGTTTACGGAGAGCCATTTATAAAAAAATAGAAAGAGGGATATACATGGAACAACAATATAATGAAATTACAAATGAACGTTATCGTTTAGGCTATCATGTTATGGCAAAATCTGGCTGGATTAATGATCCTAATGGTTTTGTTTATTTTAAAGGATATTATCATATATTTTATCAACATTACCCATATGCTGCTGAATGGGGGCCGATGCACTGGGGACATGCACGTAGTAAAGATTTAATTCATTGGGAAACACTTCCTATTGCATTAACGCCTGGTAGTAAAGAAGATAAAGATGGTTGCTTCTCTGGAACAGCAATAGTTAAAGATGATATTTTATATCTTGTATATACGGGTCACCATTATTATGAAGGAGACGATAATCCAGATCATTTCTGGCAAAATCAAAATTTAGCCTATAGTTTAGATGGAGTCAATTTCACAAAATATAAAAATAACCCTATTATTGGGAAACCTCCAGAGGATAATACACATCATTTTAGAGATCCAAAAGTTTGGGAGCATAATAGTAAGTATTATCAATTGTTAGGTAGTCAAGCGAATGATGGATTAGGAAGAGCGATTTTATATGTTTCTGAAAATTTAATAGAGTGGGAATATTTAGGTGAAATTGATCATGCTCAAAATAAAGAAAAAGAAGGTTTTATGTGGGAGTGTCCAGATTTATTCCATCTAAATGGCGAAGATATTTTATTATGTTCACCACAAGGGATTTCGCCTCAACAAACTCAATTTTTAAATCTACATAATACAGGTTATTTCTTAGGAGACTTGGATTATAAAAAAGCTAAATTTAATCGCACTTCAAACTTTATTGAACTTGATAAGGGCCATGATTTTTATGCAGCGCAAACTTTATTAGCGCCAGATGGACGACGTATATTAATTGGTTGGATGGCAATGTGGGAAAATGAAATGCCTGAACAAAAAGATGGTTGGTCTGGTGCATTAACATTACCTAGAGAATTAGTTTTAAAGGGCGATCAAATGTACATGAAACCTATAAAAGAGTTGAATTCTTTGAGAAAAGACAAGAGTGAGAACAAAAATTTCCAATTAGATGAAGTATATTCTTTGTCTAATGTTACAGAACATAGTGAAATTGAATTAGATCTTTCTTTAGAAAATAATGGTAGTTATTTTAATATTTATTTTAAAGATAAACAAAATACCTCATTTTTAACTTTAAAATATTCAAACAACAATTTTATTTTAACTGGTATAGATACAAGCGATCAACGATATGCGACAAGCAACTTAACGGAGAAAGTTGAAATGCGTATATTTATTGATAAAAGTTCCATTGAAATATTTATAAATGAAGGTGAAGTAGTGTTTACAGAACGTTATTACACTGAAGGCGATCCTATAGTTCAAATAGAAGGGTCTAGTGATATTATTGTACATGAAACCGTTTATCAACTGGAAAACAATGCGGTTAAATATTAATTAATAAAGAATGGCAGATGTATTAGCATCTGCCATTCTCAGAGTGTCGACAAAGTCTTAGACTTTGCCGGCATTTTTTTATGCGCATGCTTTCCGCGGGCATGTTCTCAGCCTGTAGTCTTCGAATCATGCTGTTCCCGCAGGAGTCAGCGCTAAAAAAATACCAAATATTAACAAACTATTTTATAATATAGATGAAATTTTATTTAGGAGTTGATTCTATGTTAAATAAATCTGAAGATAAACGTGACTAATATGAAATGATTTCTGTTTCAGAATTGGTCCCTAAAGATCATTTGTTGAGAAAAGTAGATAATGTATTAGATTTAAACTTCGTTTATGAACTTGTTGAAGATAAATACTGTTTAGATAACGGACGTCCTTCTATTGATCCAGTTATCTTAGTTAAGATTTTACTTATTCAAAGACTATTTGGCATAAAATCAATGAGACAAACTATTAAAGAAATTGAGACTAACGTAGCTTACCGTTGGTATTTAGGGTTTAGCTTTCTTGATAAAGTCCCTCATTATGGTACATTCAGTAAAAATTATACAAGACGGTTCCATGATACTGACTTGTTTGAACAAATATTCGAAAGAATATTACAAATTGCGATTAAGAATAATTTAATTGATCACTCAACGTTATTCATTGATTCAACACATATAAAAGCTAATGCGAATAAAAATAAATATATTAACCGAGTTGTTAAAAAAGATACATTACACTTCCAAGAAGAACTTAATAATGAAATTAGTCAACAGAGGTTAGCACAAGGAAAAAAGCCCATAAAAAATAAGAAAGTCAGTACTACTGACCCAGAAGCTGGCTACTATGTTAAAGGTGAAAGAGAGAAACAATTTGCGTATAGCTTACATAGTTGTGTAGATAAAAATGGTTTTATAATTGATCAACATGTTAC
>DVFV01000023.1 GCA_018713045.1 Candidatus Coprosoma intestinipullorum
CGTTGATTTTTAAGACTTTTTGATGTTTGATAATCCCTAAAAAAGTATTAAAAAACATTAAAAAAACTTAATAATACTAGATGGACACAAAAAGTTTGTGACTTTTATGTGTGGCGAAAGTATAATTAAAAATTTAATTTTGGTAACGATGGTATTTACCTTTTTAACATATTTTGCTTGTGTACATAGCCATTTACTATAATTGGATGGGATCAAGCAAATGTTCCTAAATATGATAAAGGTAAAAAATGGTCTTTAACAAGTAAAGAAGATCTTAAGGTTAGAAGGTTAGTAAAATAGTTTTTTTCATGGTATAATTAAATGTAGGTGTTTAATTATGTCGACTATTAAAAAAGAACAAAATATTAAAAAAATACTTAAAGAATTTTTACCTTCTGTTGAAACGAAGTTTAGTATTTTGAAGGGCGATTTGTTAGAAAAATCGGAAAAGAAATTTATTTTCAATAATCCTAATGCATTTATTATTGGGTTAATAGCTGATCAATCTGTAAAAGCGGAGTTGGCTTGGAGTTTACCATATAATTTATATAAAAGATTAGGAACTTTTGATTTTAAAGTTATTATAAAAAACTTTGATGTTTTAACTTTAGAACAAGTTATAAAACAAAAACCTGCATTACATAGATATCCAAACAGAATGGCAAATTATATATATTTGGCAATTAAAAAAATAGTAAACGAGTATAATGGTAATGCTAAGGAAATATGGCAAAATCAAAAAGCAAGTGTTATTGTACAACGCTTAGAGGAATTTAAAGGAATTAGTCATAAAAAAACTTCTTTAGGAACATTGCTTTTAGTTCGTGATTTAGATGTTAATATAGAAGATAAGAACAATATTGATATTGCTTACGATGTACATATTAGAAGGATTTTTTTAAGAATGGGATTGGTTGATAAAGATACTCAGGATAATGTTGTAAATGAAGCAAAAAAAATTAATCCTGAATTTCCTGGAGAATTAACCACCCCTTTCTGGGCTATTGGTAGAGAGTATTGTTTTGCTAATAATCCTGATTGTATTAATTGTCCTTTAAAGGATTGTTGTGAAGAATATAATAATATAAAAAGGAACAAGAAAGTTGGTGTTTAATTTGAAATTATTTTTAGCTTCATCTTCTAAAACAAGAAAAGAAATTTTGAAAAAAGTAGGCTTAAAATTTACTGCTATAAGTAGTAATATTGATGAGATAACAAGAGCTAATACAAACGAAGAATATTTAATAAATTTATCTAAATTAAAAGCAGAAAAAGTAGCTTCATCTTTAACTGAGGGTGTTGTGATTGGTGCTGACTCTATGATTTGTTTTAATGGAAAACGAATAGGAAAGCCTAAAAGTAAAAAGGAAGCAATCAAAATATTAAAGTTATTATCTGGAAAAATTAATTATGCATTGACAGGTGTTACAATTATTGATTTATATAACGATGTAACAATTAGCTTTTGTGAAAAGACCGATGTTTATTTTGACAGTATATCTGATGATGAAATTGAGTGGTATGTGAATCATGAAAAATATATTTTAGAACGTGCTGGATATTCTCTTGCCGGAAAAACGGCAATATTTATTCCAATGATTTCTGGTGATTATTATAATGTTTTAGGTATGCCTATATGCCGTGTTTATAAAGAGCTAAGAAAATTAGGCTATAATATTTCTGATTTTGAATAAAAAACTATTATGGATTTGATGTTTCCTAAATGTGGTTCACATCAGTTTTTCATAATAGTTTTTAAATATTTATATTTTTTCATTGTTTACTCGCCCTGTTAGATAATCAAGAGAGTAATGTGTGATTTTAGATATTTTAATTAGTATTTCTATGGTTAATGTTCTTTCGTTGTTTTCATAACTTGAATATGTGCGTTGTGGTAATCCAAGTATTTTTCCAAATTTTTCTTGCGAAAGATTTTCTCTTTCACTTATTTCCTAAAAAAAGGTCTAAATGTATAGTTGAAATTTTATACTATTAATTTTCTTCAAGTTTCTCACATTTATCATTATCTAATGAACATCTGTATGTTACTTTATTATTTGTTTTACTGTACTCAATTCCAGAAAAATATATTTCATTATTTTCGATTTCTTTTATAGATGTTAATTCAAAATGATCATCAAAATTAAATTTTAATTTTTCCTTTTTATACTTTGATTTATTTAAGTTATAAACATAATTTCCACTATCCGCACCAATTGTTATAACATATAACTTATCATTATAAAATTTTACAGAAGAATCTATAGAAGATTTTGGCGTAAAAGTATCTAATAGTATATAATCATCTTGGGAGACTTGATAAAATAATCCATATAAAGACAATTCCGTATATTTATACTCTTTAGTAACATCAGCAATTGCATAATTAGCATCCCCATCATCATAATGAACAGTATAAGGTATAACTTCTTTACCTTTCAAATCATAATGTTCATAATCCTTAAATTGATCAGAACCACAGCCACCCAAAAGAATCAATGTAATACTTAATAAAAATATTTTTAAAAAATTACTTTTTTTCATTTCCTATATGCATATTATCATAAAATATGCTCTTCACCACCTTCTTCAAAAATTATAACATCTTATATTTTAAATGTAAATAATAAGACTTTATTTATACTAATATTAAATTACATATTAAAAGAAAAATAATCGAGTAGAAAAATTAATCAAAATTTTGATTAATTTGTCCCTCTCATGCCACCGTACGTACTGTTTGGTATACGACGATTCCATTTACAAGTTAATATAAACTTTAGTATAATGGTCTAATGAAAACGCTATGCCATTTACATTTTAGTCTTTTATTAGACATTGCAATATACAAAACAAGTGACACATAAATTTTTTCGACTATAAACTAATTTATTGGCTTTGTTTTCTTTTATTCCGAGCATTAATCTTTTTATACATTCTTAACATGTTTCCCGCTGTTTCCACAGTAAATGTCTATTAAAGTAATTTGTAATAAGAATTATTTACTTTTTCATATCTGCGATTCTGAAATGGTTTATCCAACCTTTAATTACGTAATTAAGCTTTTGTATTCTTATAACTAATGAAATACTACAACTTATTTTTGTAATTTGTTTTAGTTTTCTTTTGAACTTTTGAATTGATTTTATATAAGATTTTGCTCTCCATTTATCTTTACCTAGTTTTTTATAAAATCCAAGATATTTAACTTTTTTTCTTGCAATTTTACTCTTGATTGCATTTCCCTAATACTTCGAAAATGCCAACGTGCATAGTGGACTTTCACCACCCGGCTATATATCATCCCAAACACATAAAAAACACGTCAAAAATATTAAATTTTGACGCGTTTAATTAACCAATAGTTACATTAAGGCTTTTTAGTTATTATAATCATTTTAGTACCAAGCTCTATTGCTACCATTACCATATTCAATACCACTACTTACAAAAACATTTTCCACTTTTGAACCATCTGTTTTTTGAACTTCGTCAACAAAAGCACACCACGGTCTAGATGAACCAGTTGTAAAAGTATTATTGCCATTAATTATTATTCTATCTCCCTTTTCTAATTGACCGTCATATGATCCATTTTGTTTAAAATAAGGAATAGATTTATTAACAGTAAATTCATGCTTTTCCGTCCAATCATGTTTTGTATATTTACCAGTAGAAGAATCATAATTAACACATGTAAATGGTTCATGACCCGGCAATATTTGATTAATATCATTATCTGCTGTGTTTTGAATAAATATAGGCTGCTCTGTAATATATCCTATCTTTACATCTGTTCCATCATTAAACATTACTCTATGAACATTATCATATAAAGAATTTTTAACACCATATCTAAGATAAATATCATTTGGTTTAATATATCCTATAATATCTCCGTATACAACATTTTCAGGAGTCGTAGGATACCCAGATTTGTTTTTATACTTATACACAGGAACTGATGAATCAGTCATATTAATTAACAATCTCGCAGTCGATCCAGTTATAGTCTCATTACCTGCAAACTCTGTAATAGCAGAATATTCTTGTGAAATTCCCCTATATCTACCAGAATAACCTACTTTATCTATTTCTATAGACTTTCCATTAGATGAAATATCAGTTGTTGCAAATTGATCAAACGCCCAATTATCAGGAATAGGAAAGCCCAAATTACCACTATAACCTGTAGACATATCACTTACATAACAACTACATGCATAACCAGCTTCACACACCTTAGTACATACATTTCTAGGACCATAAACTCCAACACGATATTGGCCCATCCCATCGTCCATTACTCTTTCAAATATTTCTTTGAAATAAGGAATCAATGAATTATCAATTTCAGCATCTTGTGCATCATAATCTACAGCAAAATATATAATTGAGCCAAATTGAAGTTTAAATTTATTTGCAGCAGTTAATGCTAAAGAGACCTCTTCATCTGCATTTGCCTTTGTAAAATAATCAAGACTACTTGCACCACCTTGTTGAATTGGAATTAATCTTATTCCATTATTAAATATTACTTTTATCTCTTCAGTAGATAATTCTTTATCCAAAGTACCACCTGGATAATTAGCTAAATATCTACCTATATATTGATAACCATTATTTTTTAACACCTCAACATTGTTACTTGTAATTTTAGTTATACAATCACATGCTACAGCGCTTCTCTCTTTATCACCGCAACTTGCTAATAAAGAAAGCAATGTAGTACGATCCATATCACCATTAACAGGAAGGGCATATTGTGTCTGAAAATCACGAATTACGCTTGCATCTAAATTAGAAGAAATTGTGCCTGAACCATAGCCATTAAAATACAAAGCAATATTTGCTAAAACTTTAAAACGAGTAATTTCAGAAACAGTATAAGACTGTCCTTTTGCGTTTATTCCAGAATATTGGCCATTAATTTGTATACTAGGCAAGCAGGCTGTAGTAGTATTTCCTACCGTACCAGTAGAATCTTCAACGTCAATTTTTTCTTCTTTTTGAACAGCATAAATTAAAGCCTTATTAGTTCTTCTTGCATATATACCATCACAAGGACACAGCCCTGTATAATCTTCATAATTACGATTTAAATATCTTTGCATTTCAATAATATTTTGTGTACGTTCTGAAGTATCATATGAATAAAAATAATCCATTGACATTAAAGCTTTCATAATATTTAAAGTTACGGTAGATGTTCTATCTGTAAGACCAGCATCAGATTTTAAACTTTTAACAGCATCTCCCGTGCCACCATAAAAATTACATGTCGGGCTACTAGGAGTGTCTCCAAATTCTAATGCGAATGATTTTAATTCAAAGACTTCTACTAAACAGGAAATTCCTTTAAAAACAAAAAGTAGTGATAGAATCTTGGATATTCCTGATATAGTGTTTAATGCAATAGTGGAAGAACGTAAAAAGTATGAAAGAAATAGAAGTAGAAGAATTAATGATAAAAATAATCCCTTTTTGGATTTGAATTATATATGTTGTTCAACTTATGGTCATCCAAG
>DVFV01000024.1 GCA_018713045.1 Candidatus Coprosoma intestinipullorum
AAATATACCATACCAACATCCAAAAAATCTAAACACCAAGTGTTTAGATAATGTTTCTGAAAAAATGTTAAAAATTAAAGATGAAAAGAAAAAAATTATTAAAAATTGCTAAAATTTTTGAATAGCAAGAGGAAATAGAAGATAGACATCGTATATTTATAGTAGAACCATATTATGACAAAATAATAATAGGTTTTAAGTTATAGTTTTATTGGTGATACTATGAAGAAATATCTTTTTCCGATTATTACGTCATTGATACTAGGAAGTGTTTTAAGTTATTTTATAATTAATCAATATGAAGATTTGGATAGTTTAGCTGTCTCAAGTAATGCGGAAACCTTATATTATATTCAAAGGGGAGCTTATTCGGATAAGGACAATATGGAAAATAATATGAAGGAATTTGAATATTATATTTATAATGTCGAAGATAATTTATATCATACTTATATCGGAATCAGTCAGAGTGAGGAAAATGCTTTAAAGATTCAAAATTATTATAAAAGTCTTGGATATGATACAGAAATAAAAGAAAAGATTACTGATAACAAGGATTTTATAAATATTTTAAGACAATACGATGAACTTTTAAGTGGTACTTCTGATAATGAATCAATTAAGATAATTTGTAATCAAGTTTTAAGTAGGTATGAGGAGTTGGTAAATGGAAAAGATTAAGATGAAAGAAGTTCCTTTGAGTGATAGACCAAGGGAAAGACTTAAAAAGGTTGGAGTTTCTAATTTAAGTGATTCTGAACTTTTAGCAATCATTTTAAAAACCGGTAATAAAGATTTGTCAGTTAAGGAATTTTCAAGTTATTTATTAAGTTCAATTGGCGGGGTTAAAAAAATTAAAGATATAAGTTATCACGAACTTTTAAAATATAAGGGAATAGGTGAGGCCAAAGCTTGTATGATTTTGGCTATTTCTGAACTTGCTAGAAGGATTAACAGTAATATGGATGATATTAAAAAAGTAAAATATAAGAGTCCAGATATGATATTTGACTATTATAAAGATAAGGTAAGCAATTGTCAGGAAGAGTTTTATTGTCTATATTTGGCAGCCAATAATACGATAATCGATGAGGAACTTGTTTTTATCGGAACGGTAAATCATAGTATGGTTCATCCAAGAGATGTGTTTAAAAGAGCTTATGAACTTAATGCATCTTATATTATTTGTGTTCATAATCATCCTAGTGGAGATGTTAGACCGAGTAAAGATGATGAGAATGTTACACTTAGATTTAAACAAATTGGTGCTTTAATGGGAGTTAGGGTAATCGATCATATTATAATTGGTAAAAACACTTATTACAGTTTTTTAGAGGAGGGAAAGATATAATTTTAAAAGATAATTTTTCCCAACAAAACTAAAATTTTAGGTTTTCATTCTTAGAAAAATATATTATAATCTTATTAGGTGATTTTTATGTACAGTAAAAAGAAACAATTTGACAGAAGATATTTATTTATTTTAGCAGTTGTTATAGTCGCACTAGTATTAGTGGTTCTTTCGGTTGCTTTAAAAAATGATAGAAATTTAAACTTTTTTGAGAGAATAGCTAAAGATACTGGAATGATTGTTTTAAAAGTTGCCTATTCACCTTTTAATTTTATTAAAGATCAAATTAACGAGATGAGGGAAAAAGACAATTTATACGAAAAGTACGAGGAGCTTAAAGAGAAAGAAGAACAGATGGATAGTCTACAAGCAGAGAACGAGAATTTACAAAACGAGATAAATAAGCTTCAAGAAAGTTTAGATTTAAACAGTATCTTAAGTGATAAAGTTTTACTTAATGCAACAGTAGTTAATAGAAATGTCGGTTATTGGTATGACGAGGTAACTATTGATAAAGGAAGTAACGATGGGATTGAGAAAAATATGGCGGTTATTACGTCTAAGGGACTTATTGGAAGTATTTCAAAGGTCAGTTCAAACTCGAGTACGATTAAGCTTTTATCTAACGAAAATATGAGTAATAAGATAAGTGTTAAAATAAGGGTTAGTGATGATCAATATGTATTTGGACTTATTTCGGGTTATAGTTCAAAAAATAACACTTATACGGTTGAAGGTATTAGTGAAAATGTCGATATAGCTAAAGGAGCGGATGTGGTAACAACAGGAATGGGAGATATGTTCCCGTCTGGAATTCAGGTTGGAAAGGTAACGAAGGTGACGACGGATAATTTTGATTTATCAAAAGTAGTGGAGGTCGAAGCGTCAGTTGATTTTGACGATATCGATTATGTGACGGTACTTAAGAGGGAATCAGAATGAAAATAGTTATTTTAATTGTTTCTTTTATTTTAGAAAGTGTCATGTCTAATTTTTTCCCAGTAAACAGTTTTTTTGCTTCACTTTTTAGCCTGACGGCATTAATAGTTATTTATCCGCTTTTCGATGGAGATAATTTTAAGTATTTTAGATATGCTTTTTTACTTGGTTTTGCATATGATTTAATTTATACTGATACGATAATTTTTCAGGCATTTTTATTCTTGATAATAGCTTATTTAGTTACTATACTTCGAAAGATGCTTTCGGATAATTTGCTCAATTTAGTTATTGTGACACTTATTTGTATCGCAAGTTATAGAACAATAAATTATTTTGCTTTAGTAATTACAGGTAATTTGGATTTCAATCTATTAACTTGGATTGCAAGTATTTATAATTCAGTTATTTTGAATGTCATTTACTGTTTAGCTATTGGCTGGATTGTAAATAGAATTATGCGAAAGAAGAGAAGGTATAGATTTTAAAAAAGACGGTAAGATGAACTTACGGTCTTTTACTTTCTAGGAAAAAGTCAGATATGTTTTCGAGTTTCATTATACGAGATCCTTTGATTAAAATCAAAGTGTTTTTTATTTCTTTGTTTTTTAAATATATTAATGCTTCTTCATAGTTTTTGAAGTGCTTAGCTTTATTAATTTGGAGATTCATCATTTCTGGTCCGATTAGAATGAGTTCATAATTTTGCAGTTTTTCAATAAATGGTTTTAGATTTTCGTGAATGGTCTTACTAAATTTTCCGGCTTCGGCAATGTCACCTAGGATAAGTAATTTTTTTTGTTTATTTGGAATTAGCATCGTTAAATCTCCAGTTAGAGATTCAAAGCTAGAATTGTAACAGTCACTTATGATGGTGTTGGTGTTTATTTTTTTAACGGTTAGACGCATACCGATATTTTGAAAGTTTTCTAAAGTAGTTATGATATCTTGAATGTTTATTTCGTATTTTAGGGCGATATAAATACTGATTAAGACGTCGTCGATTAAGTGAGCGGGGAGGTTTACTTTTATTTGGTATTCTTCATTTTGATAATTAATCCAAAATGAGGATCTCATTAAATTGGTTTCAAGATTATAAGCTTTGAAATCGTTTCCGTCGTTAAAACCAACTTTGATTGCGGAAATTTTATTTAAGTATGAATCGTCGCCACTTACAATTAAGTCACCTTTAAGACCATCTTTAATTTCAAGTTTTGCTTTTAAAATGTTTTCTTTACTACCGAGGTTACCGATGTGAGAAGAGCCGATGTTAGTTATTACGGCTAAATCAGGTTTAGCTAATTTGGACAGATATGATATTTCACCTAGATGATTCATTCCCATTTCAACGATGCAAAAGTCTTCGTTTTTAATTTTTAAGAGAGTTAGGGGAACACCGATGTGATTGTTTTGATTTTTGTCAGTTTTTAAGACGCTATATTTATTTTTAAGAAGACTATAAACAAGTTCTTTGGTTGTAGTTTTGCCGGTGCTGCCAGTGATGGCGATTAGTTTGGCGTGGGAGACTTCTTTGATATAGGAGGCAATTTGGCCGAGGGCGATGGTTACATCAGCAACTTTAATGTAAGGTATTTGATTTGGTATTTCTTTGCTGGTAATAACAGCCGAGGCGCCGTTTTTTATGGCACTTTCGATATAATCGTGGCCATCTTTACTTTGACCGATAATAGCGATAAAAAGGTCACCTTCGGTTATTTGATTAGAATCTATTTTGATGTTTTTGATATTGATGGTTTGATTATTATATATTTTACCGTTTGTTATTTCGGCAAGTTTGCTTAAATTCATGATTATCACCTATTTTATTATATGTTTAATATTTTAAATGTGTTCTAAAGAGGAGGGTAATGAAATAAGTTTGTATAGGTGATTTGGATGAAAAAAGCAAAATTGAAGAAACCAGGGAAGTTTTCAAGGTTTTGTAGTAAGTTTTTAGTATGTATCGTATTGATGCTTGGACTACTTATCGTGTTAAAAGGAAATCCGACTTTAAAGAAAAATGTCTACGATAAGATTTTCAGTGAAAATATTAATTTTAGTAAAATTACGGATTTGTATGAAAAATATTTGGGTTCGATTTTCCCGTTAGATATCAAGGATAGTGATACACAGACAGTTTCTAGTAAAAAAATAGATTATACAAAGGCAGAGGCTTATAAGGATGGAGTTAGTTTAACTGTTTCAAAAAACTATGCGGCTGGAATTTTGAAAAGTGGAATCGTGACTTTTGCTGGCGAAAAGGAAGGTTATGGGAATACGGTGGTTATTTTACAAGCCGATGACACTGAGGTGTGGTATGGAAATTTAAGTAATATCGAGGTTAGCATGTATGATTATTTAAAAGCAGGTGATATTGTAGGGGAGACTTTAGACGATAAACTTTATATGGTGTTTATGAAAGATGGGAAGGTTTTAGATTATAAAGACTATATTTAAAATTCATCCGTTTACTTATTTAACGGCTTTGGTGATGGGAATAACTGGGCATTTTAAGATGTTTGTAATGATTTTAACGATTATTTTTATTCACGAGTGCGGACATATTTTAATGGCTTATATTTTGAGATGGAAGATAGTGAAAGTAAACATTTTACCACTTGGGGCAGTGACGATTTTCGATGTGGATATCAACAAACCGATATGGGAAGAGTTTTTAATCGCATTAATGGGACCACTTGTTCAAATTGTTTTTACTTGCTTTGTTTTTCCGCCTGATATGAGGATTTACAGTATGATGATTTTAGGTTTTAATTTGTTGCCAATTTTTCCTTTGGATGGCTCGAGGTTTTTAAATTTGTTTTTAAATAAGATTACGAGTTTTAGAAATAGTTTGATTTTCACTTTAGATATTTCTTTTTTATTTTTAGCTTTGATTATTTTTAAGAGTAATTTTAATTTGATTTTAATTTTAGTTATCAGTTTTATTTTAGGAAAAATTATTATGGAGTATAGAAGCATTAATGAGATTTTTAACCGGTTTTTATTAGAACGGTTTACTAAAAGATATAGGTTTTCTAGGCTTAAGATTATTCGGGGAATGGATACGAAAAAAATGAAGAGGGATTTTAGACATATTTTTAAGGATAAAAAGAGGTGTTTTTCGGAAAGGGAAATTTTACTTAAAAGGTTTGACTTTAAAGGAAAATTATGATAAAATCTGTTAATGTGTAGAGCCTTTCTCTACAACCGCACAAAAAAGGTTTTAGAAATGGTTAATTCCATACCTTAATGGCGAGTCTTAGATGATAAGGAGGTAAGTTATGAAAGCAGTTTTTAAGACAGGTGGCAAACAATATTATGCCGAAGAAGGTAGTGTAATTTTTGTTGAAAAGTTACCACAAGCTGAAGGTGAAACAGTTGTTTTTGACGATGTTTTATTTGTCGATGGAAATGTTCCAGCAGCAAAATCTAAGGTTGAAGCTAAAGTTTTAAAACAAGGTAAAAACCGTAAATTAAAGATTTTTAAATATGTTAATAAAAACAATAAACATCGTAAAACTCAAGGTCATCGTCAACCTTATACAAAAATCGAAGTTACAAAGATCGTTAAGTAATGATTAAAGTTAAAGTACAGTCTAACCGCATAGAGGTTAGTGGTCATGCGATGTTTGCGGACTACGGACAAGATATTGTCTGTGCGGCAGCAAGCAGTATCGTAATTACGACAGTTAATGGAATACTTTCGATCGATAGTAAAGCTTTGAGTTATGAAAAGACAAATGATGGTCTTGTTATTAATGTTTTAAAAGATTCTTTGAATGTAAAGAAATTAATTAGTAATATGATAAGTTTGTTAAAAGAACTTAGTATGCAGTATAAAGATAATATTCAAATATATGAGGAGGTGTAGTTTATGCCAATGTTAAAGTTAGATATTCAATTATTTGCCCACAAAAAAGGACAAGGTTCAACTAAAAACGGTCGTGATTCAGAATCTAAAAGATTAGGTGCGAAAGCTGCCGATGGTGAAGTTGTAACTGGCGGTTCAATTTTATATCGTCAAAGAGGTACTAGAGTTTATCCGGGGGTAAATGTTGGAATTGGTAAAGATGACACTTTGTTTGCAAAAATTGCTGGTCGTGTTAAATTCGAAAGATTAGGTCGCAGCAAAAAACAAGTGAGTGTTTATCCAGAGTAAGAGATTTATCTCTTTAAATATTAGCGAACTTTTTAAAGTTCGCTAATATTTTTTTTGTCTTCTAAATTTTGTACAAATCCTTCAGGCATTTCATAAGTGTAGGTGACGTGTTTTTTAGGTAAAATTATTCTGTTTGGTTTTAAGGATTTGTAAATATATAATATTTTTCCGTTTTTATCGGTTAGAACGACGTCGATTTTTGTCTTCATAAAGAAGGTATGGATACCGTTAGTTTTAAATTTTAAGATGTAGTCAAAATTTTTTTTGAACATCAGGCCTTTTAATTTTTGAAAAAATGTTTTAGCTTCTTTGATTTTTTTACTATTTGTATACATAAGTATTCACCGTGTTTAATATAACATATTTAAGATAATAATGATAGTCCCAATTTTTTCTTGTTTTAAACTATTGATTTTTTGTCTAAAAAAAATTATAATGGTTTTAATAGATAGAAGTTGGGAGGACACTTATGAAGCTGAATAAAAAAGGGCAGGCACTAGTTGAATATTTACTTATAATCGCAGTTATAAGCGTGATTGTGGTTAGTGTGGTTAAATTGTTCGGTGGATATTTGCAGGATGCGATGACAAAGTCTTCTTGTAAATTAGTTGATAAAGAATATGTCGAAGGAAAAAATCCTGGAGAGGGTACATGTCGTTAGGGGGTAAATAATGCGGATTTTAGAGAAGAAGAATTGGCTTCTAGTTTTATTGCTGAATCTTATCACTTTCGGATTATTTACTTTTTATATTGGTTATAAACTTAAAGTTTACAAAAAAGGGTCTTGGTATTTTAACAAATATTATTGGATTCTTGGAGTTATATTTATGATTCCTTTTATAATTATGTTTTTGATTTTCTATATTCAAACAGCAACTAGTGTGTGTCAAAAACTTGGACTTTATGGTTATAAGTTATACTGTTTACCTTATCCTTGGCTTTTAGGTATAATCGTTCCTTTTGCTGGATGGTTATTCTTTATTTTGCTTTATATTTATGTAAGTTTATTTTACTCATTTAGGCTTGCTAAAGGAGCTGGAGAAGATTATTTGGAGAAATAATCTTTTTTAGTGCGAAAAGCGTTTACATGAACAAATGTTTGTGATATACTTTTTGTACGGATAGTTCAGACGGAAAGTTATTGGAAATTTGTATTTTGGCTTTTGCTTTTTGGTTAAATGATGATATAATTGGTAGAGGTGGTAGAAGTGACAAACAGAAGTGAACTTAGAGAAAAATGTATGACTATTTTATATCAAACAGTAGTCTACGATAAGAATAAAATTACTTATAATTTGGATGATTTGATTCATGAAGTTATGGATGTCGACAATGAATTTGTCAAGGAAATAGTTTATGGGGTTACAACTTATAAAAATGAACTAGATGAGGTTGCCAATAAGTTTTTAGATGGTTGGACAATTGATAGACTTGGAAATACTGATATTGCAATTTTAAGAATTGGAATTTTTGAACTACTTTATACTAAAACACCACCGATTGTGGCGATAAATGAGGCGGTTGAACTTTCTAAAAAATACAGTGACGATAGTGTGCGCAAGATGATAAATGGTGTTTTAGACAAAGTTTATCATGATAAGGGTGAAGAGTAATGGACGATAAGTATTTAAGTGTATCGGCCCTTACTAGGTATTTAAAAGCACAGTTCGACACTGATCCTAATTTAAGACATGTTTTTTTAAAAGGGGAGATTTCCAATTTTAAGGCACATACGACGGGACATCTTTACTTTTCGGTAAAAGATGAGGGTAGTAAAATCAACGCAATTATGTTTAGAGGTAATGCGAGCAAGCTTAATTTTACACCGGCTGATGGTTCAAAAGTTTTAATGGCTGGAAGAATTAGTATTTACGAGCCAACCGGTAATTATCAGATATATGTCGACGAGATGGTTGAAGATGGCGTAGGTAATTTATATGTGGCTTTTGAAAAGTTAAAGAAAAAATTACAAGCAGAAGGTTTATTTGATGAGACGCATAAAAAGCCGATTCCTAAGATTCCAAGAAGAGTTGGAATTATAACGGCAAGTACAGGAGCGGCAATTCGCGATATTATAACGACTATTAAACGAAGATTTCCAATTTGTGAAACAATTTTATTTCCAACTTTAGTTCAAGGCGATAATGCGAAGGATGATATCGTGCGTAATATCGAAAGAGCTAAAGATTATGATTTGGATGTTTTGATTGTTGGCCGTGGTGGTGGCTCGATTGAGGATTTATGGCCGTTTAACGAGGAAATAGTCGCAAGGGCGATTTATAATTGTGATATTCCTGTTATTAGTGCGGTTGGTCACGAAATTGACTTTACGATTGCGGATTTTGTGGCTGATTTACGCGCACCGACGCCAACAGCGGCGGCGGAACTGGCAGTTCCTAATATGGCTGATTTAAAGAGCCATATTAGTCAGCTTGGGATTAGACTTAACGAGGCAATTTATAAAAAAATAAATTATCAGAAATTATATTTAGATTCAATTAAAAATTCGTTTGTAATCAAAAGTCCAATGATCATGTTTGAAAATAAGAAACAAAACTTGGATTTATTAAAAGAAAAGCTAAACGAGCTTATTTTAAGAAGTGTTCAAAGTAAAAGAGATAAGATTGAACAGTTAAAAAGAAGTTATATTTTAAGTAATCCGCAAAATATTTATAAAGATAAAAAGATCGAACTTAAAAATATAATTGATAAGTTAAATCTGCTTAATCCACTTAATGTTTTATCCCGTGGGTATAGTATAACTTATATGAATGGTCAGGTTTTAAAAAGTGTTAAAGGGATAAAGGAGAATAGCAATTTAGATATTAAGCTTAGTGATGGAATGATAAGAACTGTGGTTCAGAAAGTAGAGGAGGAAAAGTAAATGGAAAAGAAGAAATTTGAAGATAAGGTAAAGGAACTCGAAGAGATTGTTTCAACTTTAGAAAACGGCGATGTTTCTTTAGATGATTCAATTAATAAATATACAGAAGCGATGAAGCTCGTTAAAGAATGTGACGATGAGCTCAAAAATATTGAGGAAAAGGTAAATAAGATTGTCAATGAAAATGGCGAACTTGAAGATTTTGAAGTCAAAGAGTAATTTGACTTTTTTTTAGAGGGAAAAAATGATAAAATGGTAATAGTAGGTGAGAATATGAAAAGAGGATTTACACTAGCAGAGTTACTTGGAGTAATCGCAATTTTAGGAATTATTGCGATGATTACGGTTCCGGTTATCGATAAGTCACTAAATCAAGGTAAAAGTAATTTATCAGAAACTCAGGAGCAACAACTTATTAAAGGTCTTAAGGATTATTATACGGAGAACGTGCGGGAAATGCCGAAAAATATAGGTGATAAAAAATGTCTTAAAATAAGTGATTTACAAAATAATGGTTATTTGCCTTTAGATATTAAAAATCCAAGTACGGGAGATAATTATTCGAGTGTGGCTGAGGTATGTGCGACTAAAACTCGCGATAATAATTTCGAATACGAGGTGGACTTACATGAGTAAGAAAGGTTTTACTTTGATTGAGCTTTTGGCTGTTATTGTTTTACTTGGTGTTATTGCTTTGATTACGACGCCTGTTGTTTTAACGGCAATAAATAACTCTAAAAAACAGTCGTTACAGGATACAGGTTATTCCATAGTTCAGGCGGCAACTAGTTATCAAGCCAAGCTTCAACAAGAAGGGAAAAAAACAACTTTTTCTTTAGATTTTTCAAAGAACGTGGATAGAAATGTTTTAGATGTTAAGGGTGAACTTCCAGATGCAGGATATGTTGAAGTTGAAGCTTCAGGAAAGGTTGCATTAGCTTTATGGAGCGATGAGATAAATACATGTGTGACTAAGAGTAAAAACAGTAAAACTGTAGTTATTTCGAAGACGATTACAAATAAAGCTGGGTGCGTGATAAAATGAAAGGGCTGACAAAAGCAGGAAAGATTGGACTATTATTTATTTTTATTTTATTTTTGGCGATAGTTTTAGTGTTTTCCTTTTTGACGAAAGAGGATGAGGATAAAAAGGTTTATATGAATCTTACTTATTCGGTGGATAGAATCGATTTAGATGGAGATTTTGTAACCTATGTTGATTTAAACGAGGATTACAAAGAGGCTGGTTATCATGCATATGAGGGTAATCAGGATGTAAGTGATTCAGTAGTGGTTACTTATTTTGAAGGCGATAAGCAAGTTTATGATATTGATACGAGTAAAAATGGAACTTATACGATAAAGTATGAGACTTTAATAAATGATAAGATAGTTATGAATTCAAGGGTTGTCATTGTCAGTGACAATAAACGCCCAGATATTAAATTTGAGGGAGCTAAAGAAATTAATAGTTTAGATGTTTATAATTATGATATTTATGAAGGCACTTCAGTTTCTGATAATTCAGGAGCAGCCGATTTGATGTGCAGTAGTACTTTATCGGCTTTGCCAGGGGAATACGTTATTAGGTGTGAAGCGGAAGATGAGGCTGGAAATGTAAGAAAGAGAAATAGGCTTATAAAGGTAGTACCTTCAATCGAGTTTGATTATGATGATGACTTAACGATAACTTATCCTGAAGGTAATTATGAATATAAGTATAGCTTAGATGGAGGTAGTACGTGGCTTGCAGCTGAGAGGGTTACTAAATTAAATGATAAAGGAAGTATCGTGGCGGCGGTTTTTGAAAATAGTGAATTTTTGTATTCAAGTACTTATTATGTAAAATGATTTGTGGGTGATATATAATGAATGCGGAGAAATTGAAAGACTATAATTTTTTAAAAAGTAAGACTATAGATGAGATTTATAGTCTTTTTGATGGACTTTCTGATGCAGAGAAAAGAAGTGTTATAAATAATAAGAGTTTTTTGGAAAGGCTTTCGGAAAATGAAGTTTATGATTTATTAAATGACCTTTCAGAAGATGATTATTTTATTATTTTACATAATCCTTATTTTTTAAGAAAAGTTTCTCAAATCAGTTTATTTGAAATTATCCCACTTTTTTCAAATAAACAGCTTTTAGATTTGTTTTCGAATAGTTATTTTTTAGAAAAGCTTTCAAAAATTGAAGATCCAAAGCAGGTGCTAGATTTATTTGATGAGAATGAGAGAATGAATCTTTTGAGAAATAGTAAGTTTGTTCAAAAGATAAATTTAGATGGTGAAAAGACGGCAGAATATTTGAAATATAATTTTAGCAAAGTGGAAAAATTTGAACTTTTAAATTATAAATTTATTGCGGATGGAATTTCTAGTCAGTATTTGTCTTATTTAGCTCGAGATTTAACTTTAGAGGAACGCACCATATTGTTGAGCAATCCAGATTTTACGGCAAATTTGAATGTTTTTAGTATAATGGAAATAGGCAAAGATGTTTTGGTCACAGAAAAATTAGATGGGAAGAGTATTGCAACTTTGGCTTATAATTTACCTCATGATAAAAGGTATGAAATTATTTATGATGAAAAATTTTTTCAAAAATTAGATGGTGATGGAATAACAAGATTGATATATGATTTTTCTTTCGACGAAAAGATTTCGATAATTAACGATAAGAAGTTCTTTGATAAACTTAGTGGTCAAAATATATGTCATATATGTGAGAAGATGTCAGAAAGTGAAAGGATTAAAGTTATAAGTAATCGAGATGTTTTAAATAAACTTGGAGGTAGTGAGATTACTAGCTTAATTTCTGATTTTGATGTGTCTTTGAAGAAAAAGTTTGTTTTTAACGATAAGCTATATTGGAAGTTAAATAGTTATAATATAGAACTTTTAAGTTTAGATTTTAGTTTTGAGGATAAGATTCGAGTAATCAATTTATTTTTAGATAAATTACAAGGTTCAACAATATTTGAACTAGCGAAAGATGGACCGCAGGCTTTGAGGCACAAGTTAATAAGTGATTCGAGAATATTTGAAAAGTTAGATGGTTATCAAATTTCATGTTTGGTCTCTGATTTTGGGGTGGATGAGAGATTTGATTTTTTAAATAAAGATGAGATGATTAAAAAGTATAAAGATATCGATTTAAGATCATTTACGATGGGCTTTTCTGATGATAAGCTTGGTAAGGTTATTTTGAATAATGATTTAATTCGAAATATTAAAACTGATGATTTGATTTTTATTTTGAATTTAGTGAGTGATTCACAGAAGTTAAGAGCTTTAGATGATGATTTTATTTTAGAAAATCTTTCAATGAGAGATGTATGTTTAATTTGTGAGGATATGGATATAAATAAGCGCGGAGAGCTTTTAGAAAAAAACAAAATTCAAAGTAAGATTAAAAGTCTTGATGGAATGGACGATTTAAATGGCCGGTGGAAGAGATATTTTGATTTATTTGGTGGTAAGGCTTTAGACTTGATTAGAAAAAAACCAAAAGAAATTAAGCGAGTAATTGACACTGATAAAATAGAGCTTTTGAAGGGATGGTTCGATAAAACTGGGCAGAAATTTATTCCACCATTTTATGTAGTATCGGCTTTCCCTTTGAAGGAGGCTAGTAAATTTTTGACCTCTCAGAGAATGTGGAATAGGTGTTTAAAATATTTTCCACTATCAAGTGATTCTGATAAAATTGCATTTATGAAGTTTGCTTATGCCTTCGGGGTGTTTGATGGCGACGCAGATGGATTTACTAAACTTACAAATATTTTGAAACGTGTTCCAAGGTATATAAATAAAATGGAGTATGAAAAATTAAGCAGTGATAAACTTTTTGATTCAAAGTTAAAAGAGATTAGTGTGAGCGAAGGATTAAAGGGGGCCCAAGGGTTTAGCGATGTTTTTAGAGAAAATAATGGACGATTTACTTTGACTTTAGATGTTCAGAAATATCCAAAGACAATGATGGTTTTAAGAAAAAAACTTGAAAATTTAAAAAATCGTGATGTTTTGAGTTTTAACGATATTGTTTCGTTAGCAAATAATTTTGATTTTATTTATGATAAAAGTTTTTACGAGTTTTTCTTGAAAAATTCAGATGATATTTTTAATAATCAGGATTCAATGATTTATATTTCAGAAATTCAAAGAAGATTTGCGGAGATTAAGACTGTCAATAGTAATCGAAAGCTCGATTTGAATTTGGCAGTTAATTATGTTCGAGAAAATAAATACGGATGTGTGATGAGAGGAAATGAGGAGCTGGCGGAACTTTCCAAGATAGCGGGTTATAATGATGAAGACTTTATGGTTTTGCAGAACATTTACAACGAGGGAAGAAAAAGAGTGTTTAGTACAATTCCGAGAGTTACTGGGAATATAAAAGGGTATCGTTATGAGATTATTAGACTCGATAATCCGCTTTCTTTGACAATTGGCGTGATGAGTGATTGTTGTCAAAAGCTTCACGATGCGGCAGAAACTTGTATGGAACACAGTGCGGTTTCGAAGGATGGCAGATTATTTGTTCTTTATGATGAAAGTGGTAATTTAGTGGCTCAAAGTTGGGTATGGCGAAATAGAGATGTTTTATGTTTTGATAATATCGAGATTCCGAAAAGAGCTTTTAAAAGATTTGACTCGACGAGTGAGAGGACTAAATTTACGAATAATGTTTTTGATGCTTACATGAAATGTGCGAAAGAGTTGTTTATCAAGGATGAGAAGGTTTATAAAAGTCTTTTAGAAGAAGGTAAAATTACGAGAGAGGATTTTAATGGCTTGAGGCTTGGAAAGATTACAATAGGTCTTGGTTATAATGATATTGCAAGTGTGATTCAAAATAAATTAAAAAAGGATGAAGATATATTAGTAAGACCGGCTTCTTTTGTGCCACCAGTTTTGCTTAATAGGGATTTATATGTGATGGATTCAGAGATTCAATATGTGGCACTTAAAAGGGATGATCGGATTTACTCTGATAAGGAAGCTTTAGATATTTATTATGATGAGGTAAATAGTTATAAATTAAAAGATGCTTTTTTAAAGTTTGATAGTTTAGTTTTAAAGAAACTTGAGGAAGCTGGAATGGATTTAAATTTAGTTAAAGTCGCTTTGAGTCCAAATTTAATAATTGTTTATGAAGAGGATACTTATAAGGTTAGAGTTTGGAAAGTGTTTATAAACGATAATATTTTCGATGACGATTATAAAAGAAGTGTGCTTCGGCAACTTGAAAATAATTTAAAAGAAATAGCTTCTTCACGAAGAATAGAGATAATTGAGGGGGCAATTACTCAAGATGGTTGGAATGAGAAATGGGGTCGTGGATATGGAAGATAAAATTAATGAGGCTCTTTTGGTTAAAAAGGACAAGTTTAAGATTGATGAGATTAATATTATTTTCGATGAGATTATTCAAGGTTTAGATACGAGTGATTTTATTAGAGCAAATTTAATTGATGTCCAAAGAAAAAATGGTTTTAAGGTGTCTTTAGATGTCTTTAAACGGATAAGAGAGGCAATTCGCAATGAAAAAATTGTTTATGGAACTGTAACTTTAGATATTAAGGATAAAGAAATTTGTTATGGTAAACAGACTTTTGATAAGGGCGTTGTTTTGGCAATTACTGATGGCGATGTTTATACTAATTTTGAACTTATTTTACGAAATCTTTTGGCTTATAATACAGTTATTTTTGAAGATAATGGTTATATGATTGGAACTAATGGATTTGTTTTTAGGATAGTTAGAAGCGTTTTAGAAAAATATGGATATGGTGCTAATTTGATCCAGTGGACAAATTTGGATTTGGAGTTTGCTGATTTTGCAAATGTCGATTTGGTTATTTGTGTTGGGAGTCACTTTATTCAAAGAAAAATTTTGGAAAGGTCAAAGAGTGAGACACTGGTTAGTGGTTATAATTATTTTGATATTTATATTGAGAGTGATAAACATATGGATTTTATTAGAAAAATAGTTAGTCTTAATTTGAATCTTAATTTATATGTTAAAGACGGGATAAAAAATGATTTTGATAATGTAATTTGGGTTAGTGATTTAGATGAGGCTATAGGTCAAATTAATTATAATGGAAATGGATTTAGTACAGCTATTTTTACTGATGATAATGCGGCAGCTTCTAAGTTTATTAAAGAGGTTAAGTCTTCTATTATAGTTGTTAATACTAGTCCTTCAATTGAGAGAATTTTGGATATAAGGCAAAGCGATTTGGTAAGGTTTAAGAGTATTATTTATCCGAGTGCATGATATTTGTGCTTAAACGCGGGAAATATTATGATGATTTATTTTTTTAATTACGTTTAGGCAGAAAAAAGGTACATTCGAACATATAAAAAAGCGCAAAATTGATGCGCTTTTTATAGCTTTCGATATAATCCAATAGCTTTACCTAAGATTGTTACATTGTCCAGAATGATTGGGCTCATGGTGTCGTTTTCTGGTTGTAAGCGAATGTGACCGTTTTCTTTATAAAATGTTTTTAAGGTTACGGTATTTTCATCTGTCATAGCGACAACTATTTCACCGTTGCGAGCGGTGTTTTGTCTTTCAATGATTATGATATCACCATCATAGATACCGGCGTTAATCATAGATGTTCCATCGACTTCAAGGGTGAATACTTCTTTTCCTTTTGGAAGTAAATAAGTTGGAAGTGGGAAGTATTCATCGGGAACTTCTATAGCTTCAATAGGTGATCCAGCGGCAGTTTTACCGAGCAAGGGTACTTCAGAGACGAGATCATTTTCCTTGTCGAATTCGTTTTTTACTAATAATTCGATGGCTCTATTTTTAGAACCGTCTTTTTTAATGAATCCTTTAGCTTCAAGGTTAGCTAAGTGAGCATGAATAGTTGCTGGTGATGAAATATTTAGGGCTTTTCCAATTTCTCTGACTGTCGGTGGGTAACCGTGTGATACAATGTAGCTTTTGACGTAGTTTAAGACATCGGTTTGTCTTCTTGTTAATTTTTCCATATAGACCTCCTTTAAAGTATTCTGTACACATTTTAACACGAATTGTTATAAATGTCAAACATTTGTTTGATTTTGTAAAAACGAACAAACGTTTTAAAAATATATTGACACGAACATATATTCGTAATATAATTTAAGTACAAGAGGAGGGATAAAAATGGAAATGTTAAAAAGCAAACCGATTATAGCTTTAATTATTATGATTTTGGGGGTGAGTTATTTATCCGCCCTCGGAAATAGTGGGGTTCAAAGTCAAAGTGATTCTAATGAAGCCATTAATGTGCAAGCATAAATTTGTTTAAATCCGGTCATTTTAATGACTTTTTTCTATTTATTAAATATGATATAATTTTTATGGAAGTTATGGATGATATGACTTTTTAGAATTGAGGGATAAAATGGATGAAAGAATAATTAACAATATAAAGGCTTTAGGAATCGATATGATTGAAAAAGCTGGAAGTGGACACCCGGGGATTGTTTTATCCGCGGCCCCACTTATATATACAATTTATGCAAATTATTTGAATATTAATAAGGATGATCAAAACTGGATGAACCGAGATAGATTTGTCTTGTCAGCTGGTCATGGTTCAGCTTTACTTTATGCGACTTTATATATGGCTGGTTATTTGAGTTTAGATGATTTGAAAAAGTTTAGACAAATAGGTAGTGTTACATCTGGTCATCCTGAATATGGGGTTACACCAGGGATTGAAATGAGTACGGGTCCACTTGGACAAGGTTTTGCTTCGGCTGTAGGAATGGCAATGGCAGAAAAGCATTTAGAAGCAAAGTATCCCAAAATATTTAACTATAAGGTTTATGTAATATGTGGCGATGGGGATCTTATGGAAGGAATTAGTTATGAAGCTTCTTCTTTAGCGGGAACTTTGAAACTTAATAATTTAATTGTTTTATATGATTCTAATAGTATTTGTTTAGATGGTGAGACAAGTAAGACGTTTAACGATGATGTTCCTTTAAGATTTAAGGCTTTGGGATGGAATGTTATAGAAATAGATAGTGATTATAAGAAGATAGATAAGGCTTTAAGAGATGCTCAAGATAGCGATAAACCTGTTTTGATTAAAGTTAAGACAGTTATTGGTGAAGGTTCTTATTTAGAAGGAACTAACAAGGTTCACGGAAGTCCTTTGGCGGAAGATGATTATAAACAGTTGAAAGAGAAATTAGGTTTTATTTCACCTTTTGAAGTAGATATGGAGGCGAAAAGATATTTTGAGGATAAGATTAGTTCTAGAACTACAGTTAAATATAATGAGTTTTTAGATAATTATGAAAAATATGGTGATAAGGATTTAGAATATTTTAAACGAGGAAGAATAAGTTATAGTATTGATAAAAGCGACTTTGAGGCTTTGGATGTTCAAAGTACAAGAGACAGTAGCGGGATTGTTTTAAATCATTTAGCTTCACAAATTCCAAGTTTGTTTGGTGGTAGTGCGGATCTTTCTAGTTCAACTAAAACTTATTTAAAGAATATGGGTGATTTTTCTTGCTTTAATTATTCTGGACGCAATATTTGGTTTGGTGTTAGAGAGCATGCGATGGGTGCGATTTTAAATGGTCTTGCTTTAAGTGGCTTTAGAAGTTTTGGGTCAACTTTCTTTGCTTTTTCTGATTATGTTAAACCGGCTATGAGACTGAGTGCGTTTATGGATTTGCCAGTTAGTTATATATTTACTCATGATTCTATTAATATTGGAATGGATGGTCCAACTCATCAGCCGGTTGAACAACTTGCGGCTTTAAGGAGTATACCTAATATGACGGTTTATCGTCCGGCCGATTTAAACGAGGTTATTGGAGCTTATGAGAATATTTTAGATAGAAAAAAGCCGAGTGCGCTTGTTTTAGCGAGAATGGCAACGCCTAATTTAAAGGAAACTGATGCTAATTTGGTTAGCAGGGGTGCTTATACTGTATTAAAAGAGAAAGGCGAGCTTAAGGCAATTTTAATTGCGACAGGTACTGAAGTTTCTTTAGCAATGGATGTGGCTTCTAAATTAGGTGCGGGAATTAGAGTTGTTAGTATGCCATCGATGGAACTTTTTGAAGATCAGAGTGATGATTATAAATGTGAAATTTTACCTAAGGTTCAGACTTTCTTTATCGAAGCGGGAAGTTCTTATGGTTTAAGAAAATATGTGAGTGATGATGAGCATTTGATTACAATCGATAAATTTGGAGCAAGTGGAAGTACTTCTTCGGTTTTAGATTATATGGACTTTAGCTTAGAAAAAGTTTATGAAAGAATTAAAAAGGTGTTGTAATTACTTTAGTTTTCTAGTAAAATTATACAAAGAGGAGGATTGAATATGGACTGGGGAGCATTTTTACTCGATTTACTTAAAATTATAGGTGGTTTAATTGTCGGTGTTATTATTGGTTTCTTTATTGCGAGAAAGGTAATGAAGAAGCAACTTGCTGAAAATCCACCGATTAACGAAAAAATGATTAAAGCAATGATGAGTGGCATGGGAAGGACGCCAAGCCAAAAACAAGTAAATCAAATGATGAAGTCAATGAAAAAATATATGTAATATTTTGCCCAAAGGAAGGTGATGGATGATGACTAACGATGAGTTTTGGGCGAAGTTTCAAACTCTTTATGAAAGTGTGGAAAATGATAATATCTTATATAAACAAGGTACAGTTGTAAATTGCTTTGACGACGGAGAAAGTTATAATTCATTTTTTAAGCGAGCTTTAGGATATATATTAGATCTTGCAAAAGATGGCGATTATAAGGCTCAGCTAGTTTTTAATAGTTTTGTTTTGGATAATATGCATATAATGTATAGAATAAGAGAAGTTTATGATAAATTACAAACTGGCCAGATGAAGGATAATTCCCAGTTTAGTGATGGCATGTTTATGAAGGCTTATGTTTTTAAGAATATAAATTCAATAGCAAACGCGAGAAGAGGAAGAAAAAAAGTGATAAATGCTGATGCTGATTTTGTGTATGAAACTTTTACAAATAAGTACTCTTTATTTAACTGGGAAGAAAAAGAAAATATTTATGATAACAAGATAAAGGTTCGTCAAAAGTTATATAAGGATTAAAAAACTGCTTTAAGCAGTTTTTTTAGCGTTTATTCCAAGCATACTTCCAAAGGTTGAAGTAATAATGATGATAATAAAGAAGATTAAGTTTTTAAATTCAAAATCTTTGATAATAAGACTTAGAATAAAAATAAATAAAGTTATGATAAGTCCATTTATAAGTCCACTTATCCAGCCATTTTTAATTGTTTTTTTACCAGAGATAAAGCTACCTGTGACAATAGATAAAAGAGGAATTACCATTTTACAAATTGTTAAAACAGTATGATTCAATAAATTGAAATAGTTTAAAAGAGTAAGTATAAGAGATAATATTATGAAAATAATAATTGTAGTTAATAATCCTTTTGATAAATTTTTCAAATATTGC
>DVFV01000025.1 GCA_018713045.1 Candidatus Coprosoma intestinipullorum
AAGAATATAATTATAACCTTTGTGAAATAGAAGGAGCATCCCATAACTTTAAAAATGAGTATCTAGATAAAGCCAATAACGAAATATTTGATTTTTATCAAAAAAGGAAAATAAGATGATCGAACAAACAAAATTTAATAACGAAGAAATCAAAAAAATATTAAAACAAAAATATAATCTAAATATAAAATCCATTCAGAAAATAAATAGGGGAAGCGCGAACATCTTTAAAATAGAAACAAAAGATGAAAAATATATCTTAAAAGAATTCCAGTCAAAATATAACCAGAAAGAAATCGAAAAAGAAGTACATGTTATAAATCATTTAAAAAGTAAAAATTTACCAGTACCCGAACATCTAAAAAATGTAGATGGTACATATATGTTTGACCATCAAGGAAATACCTGCATTTTAGAAAAATATATCGAAGGTGATACCATAGGAAAAAATACCGGTAATAAAGAGATGTTAAAAGAATCTGCTAAATATCTAGCCCTCATAATAAAAGGACTAGAAGACTATCCATATGATGACCTTTGGAACTGTAATTTAGATAAATATTCGGATAAAGAAACATTCAGCCAAAGTATTCAAAAATATAACCAGCTTATCGAACTCTCCAAAGGCGATAAATACGAAGACATAATCACTAAAGACCTAACGGATAAAATAGAAATGATTAAAACAATTTTGACTAAGGATTTAACCCAAATAAAAAATGTAACCGTCAAAGCTACCCACGGTGATTATAACGTTCTTCAGTTTATCTATGAAAAAAATAAAATCAAAGCTATTATCGATTTTGCAAGTGCGGCTAAATTACCAGTTGTTTGGGAAATAATCCGTTCATATAGTTACCTAGATAAAGAAGCTAAAAACGGAAAAATAAATATCGACAATCTAGTCTTTTATACCAAAGAATATTTAAAATATGAATCTTTAAATGAATATGACCTTAAATATATGCCATATATTTATCTAACTCAGCTTCTTAACAGTACCTATGGTTATAAACAGTATCTTCAAAATCAAAATGAAGAACTCTTAGAATTCGGAATCGAAAGAACCAATTATTGCCGAACTCTTTTCAAAGATTCAGATGAAATATCTCAAAAACTATTAAAATTAACTCTTTAGAAATACTATCTAAGAGTTTTTTTTATTAACTATAAATATATATGTTATAATGTAAAAAGGAAGTGATACCAATGAATTTAAATAGTATAAGACCTGTTAAAGGCAAAAGCTTAATTGAAACTCCATCATCATTCGTTGTCTTCGATATTGAAACAACTGGACTAGATTCCTTTGAAAATGAAATCATTGAAATCGGTGCCCTTAAAGTAAAAGATGGTAAAGTAGTTGACTCCTTTGATCATTTAATAAAACCGAATCATCCCATAAGTGATTTTATAACTAACCTGACTGGAATAACCAACGAAATGGTTGAAAACGCCGAAAGCATTGAAGAAGTTTTAAATCAGTTTATAAACTTTATCGGTGATAGTATCTTAATGGGCCATAATGTTAACTTTGATATTAACTTTGTCTATGACAAAGCCGAAAAACATAATAATTATAATTTAACCAATGATTTTATCGATACCTTAAGACTAGCTCGAAAACTTCTTCCAGAAATGCCTCATCACCGTTTAAGTGATCTAGCTGATTATTATAACATCGATAAAACCGGTCATCACCGTGCCTTAAAAGATGTCGAAATGACGCTTGAAGTCTATAATCATTTAGTCGAAGAAATCCTAAATCAATACGGAAACTTAGATAATTTCAAAAAACAAATATATAAAAATAGCTATGATAACTTCTCTGATTTAACCCCGCAAACTGATAAAATTGATAAGAATAATTTATTTTATGATAAAAATATAGCTATAACTGGCAACTTTGTAAATTTTCCAAGAAAAGAAGCCGTTCAAAAAATATTAAATTTAGGTGGCCACTATAATGATAAAGTAACCGAAGCAACCGATTATGTCGTTGAAGGAAGTAAAAAAAGTAGATTTCAAAAAGGAGATAAAAGTACCAAACAATTACAAGCTGAAAAACTCATATCTGAAGGAGCTAACATAAAAATATTAAATGAAGATGAATTCATGAAAATCATAAATGAACCTAGTTTATCTTAAAAAGGAGGGGACATAAATGCGCGTCGAAACCGAAGAAAAATATTATTGCCAGAAGCCTGAAAATTTAATAAAAATAGCTAAAGAATTAAACTTTAAAGAAACCGAAAAAGAAGAAGAAATAGACGAATATTTCACCGATATAAATAGTAACTTTATTAAAAACAGAACATGCCTTAGAATTAGAAAAACAAATAATAAAACAATGGAAATAACCCATAAAGGAAAATCAGATTCCTTATTTGGTTTATTTTGTAAATTAGAAAACAATGTTAAAGCCAATATAGAAGATTACGATAATTACGTAAGTTTACTATCATCACTTGGGTATTATAGTTATGTTGAAGTAGTAAAAAATCGTATAACTTATGAATTAAAAAATAAAAATTATAAATATAGTATAATGATTGATACCCTTCCTGAAATCGGTGGATTTGCTGAATTTGAAATATTATCCAAAAGAAATGAAAACACCAAAGAAGAATTAAAAAAAGAACTAAGCAATTTTGTTTCAAAATTTAGCAAATTAAAATTAACTGAAGCAACAAGACCCTACCGTGATATCGTTGCCGGGCACATTAAACAAAAGTTAGTTAAAAATAAAGAAATATTAAATTTATGTATTAATTTAGATGGTGAACTTTCGAGATATGAAAAAAATTTTTTCAAAAAAAATCAAGATCAAATTTCAAAAATATGTGGTAAACCAATAAAATGGAGAGAATATAAAGATAATGAATCAATCGATAAAAAACTATATCCCTTAGTAGAAGAATATTTGGAAAGTTTAATCTTTGACAGTCAAGGATTACTTATAACCTCAAAGCTGTTAAAACAACTTCCGTATACAAAATATTATTTCACTAAAGTTAACGAATCTTTTTGTAAAAGTTTTCTAAAAAAATTAAATATTGAAAATAATAATGTCTTATATATAAAAAATAATGAAACTATTTCTAATATTTTAAAGCAAAATAATATACAAGTAAAAAATTCTGTTATTATTGATGAAAAAGATTTTAAAATAACTAATAGTAAATTATTAATTCTGATAAACGAATAAGTGGAGGTTTTATGGAAAAAAGAGTAAGTTCAAGAGGAATTATTATTGAAAATAATAAAGTAATTGCCATGTTTCGAAGAAAAGTTAAGGATGATGGTTCCGTAAAAGAATATTATGTAATTCCTGGTGGCGGTCTTGAAGAAGGAGAAACTTTAGAAGATAGTGTCAAAAGAGAATTAAAAGAAGAATTTTCTGTCGATATAGAAATTCTTGGATATTTAGGTCAAGATGAAGGTGAAAACTCTATTGCCCATTTCTTTAATTGTAAAATTATTGATGGAGTACCTAAATTGGGTGGTGAAGAGCTTGAAAGATGCAGTAAAGAAAACTATTATGAAATAAGAAAAATTTCCATAGATGATATAGACAAAATTGATATCTTATCTAAGAACATGATAAAAAAAGAATATGTTAAATTATTAAAGTAAAGGAGGCAAACATGAAATTCAAGTATACTCTATCTAAAGATGTTTTAGAGTTTGTAAAAGATGCAAAATTAAAAGATGTAAATATTGGTTGTTCGGATTCACAAGTAGTAGAAATTCATAAAAACGAAAAGATCTATTTTTTGAAAATTATGAAGAGTGGATTACTAGAAAACGAATATAAAAGATTAAAATGGTTACAGGATAAATTGCCAGTTCCCCAAGTCATAATGTATAGCCAGGAAAACGGTAATGATTATTTAATTACCTTAAAAATGCATGGAGAAATGTTATGTTCTGACTATTATATCAACAATCCAGATATCGCTATAAAGGTATTAGTAGAAGCGTTTAACAATCTATATTCCGTTGATATAAGTAATTGTCCTTTTGATGTTTCAAATAACTATAAATTATCACTAGTTAGAGAAAGAGTTAAAAAAGGACTGGTATCAACTAGTGACTTAAAAAAAGATACTATCAAAAAATTTGGCACAGTAAATAATCTGTTATCATTTTTGGAGGAAAATAGGCCTAAAGAAGAGTTGACTTTTTCTCATGGTGATACTAGTCTTCCTAATATATTTGCTGAAAAAGATAAATTTGAAGGTTTCATAGATACAGGCGATTGTGGAATTGCTGATAAATGGTTTGATTTAGCCATTTGTGAAAAATCTATAAGAAGAAACTATGGGGATAAATATGTAAAAAAATTTTATGATGAGCTAAATATTAAACGTGATGAGGGGATTGTAAATTATTATTTATATATGATGGAATTATATCCATAATATATAACGATTAAATGATTCAAAAAATCATTTATCTCACAATCAGCCATTTCTAAGCAAATCAAATCCTTAGAAGATGAACTGGATTTTCTCTAACGAACCGCAGTAAAAAATGATTTACTCTAACCGAAGCTGGAAAATACATTTATAAAAATAAATAAATTCAAAAACACGTTGATCTTTAAAACGTGTTTTTTGATTTAAATTTTACATAGAAAATAAAAAAATTATAAAGTTATGTTAGAATATATATAGTAAATTTTAGGAGGTGTGAAAATGAACATTATTTTTATGAGACATGGAGAAGCCACAGATAACGTTAAAGAATTAATTTCAGATAGAGAAATATATTGGTCCGTTTTAACCGAAAAAGGAAAAGAAACAGTCCTAGATTCTATAAAATTATTACCCAAAACAATCGATAAAATATATGTTTCACCTTTTCCAAGAACAATTGAGACAGCCCATTTTGTCTATGAAAAACATCCCGAAGCCGAAGTAATCATTGAACAAAGACTTCATGAAATAAATAATGGAAAATATTCTCATCAAAGAAACAATGAAGACCTTGATAATACAAGATTAAAACAAATTGCTGGAGATTACTTTGTGAGATTTGGTGAATATGGAGAAAATAAATATGATATAGAAACAAGATTATGTGAATTTTTAAAAGATGTCTATAAAAACAACTTTAAAGATAATACAGTGATGATAGTTTCTCATGGCTCGGTTACATCATACATGAAAAGAATATTAAATATTAAAACACCCCACATTAAAGCAGGCAAAATTGAAGAATTTGACAATGTCGATTTTAATCCTTTGTTTAAATATATAAAAACTTTAAAAAATATTAAAAGTAAAATTATAAAAGAAAGAATCGATAAAATAAATGTCTTAAATATAAATGATAAATTAAAAAGAAATTTAATAAAATTTTCTAAAACTGAATTTAATAATATTGAAATTTCAAATGATCACTTTTCAAAATTTCTAGAGGGTCTTAATACAAAAAATCTTATTCAAAAAACATCTTCAAACTTTGATAACAGTATCATTTTAATATGTTTCTATCATAACTTTGAAAACTTTGCCAAGAAATGGATTGAACACTATATAAACATAGGCATTAAAAACTTTGTCTTAGTAGATAATAATTCAGAAGATAACTCTACCAAAATATTAAAAGAATATCAAAACAAGGTTAATATTTCATTTTGGCAAATTAATGAAAAATATAATTATCAAAAAATGTGTGGTTTGAAGCAGCAAATATTAGAGCACTATGGAGTAGGGAATCAATATTTGATAGTCGATGATAGTGAATTATTTATTTATGAAAACTATGAACATATTTCACTTGAAAACTTCCTAAAAAAAGAAAAACAAAAATTTATTAAAAGTCTAGTGTTAGAAGTTTATCCTGATAAGCAATTATATGAAAGCCAGACAGAGGACTTTAAATTCGTCGATAAAGGAACCTATAAAGTAACCACATCAGTTCCTTATAAACAGCGCTTTTATGGAGGACCAAGTTTTAGAATTTTAAATATAAATAAAAGCATGCAAAAAATACCGTTCATTTCATATACCGGAAACGAAGTCCTTATAAATAATCACTACTACTATCCTTGGAATGTAAACGAAAAATCAAAAACATCTTCATACATATTAGATTATAAATTTTTAATTCGAAATAATTTATCAGAAAATAATATGTCTTTCTATGATAAAAACATTTCAATATCTATTAGTGATATAGATTTTAAATATATAAACGATTAAATAAGAAAGAAGGAAAATCATGAACTTAAAATCCCTAGAATATTTTATCAAAGTCGTCGATACCAATTCCTTTACCAAGGTCGCAGAAGAATCGTTTATCTCCCAGTCAGCCATTTCCCAGCAAATCAAATCATTAGAAGATGAACTAGGATTTTCATTGCTAAACAGAAGTAAAAAAGAATTTACCTTAACCGAAGCCGGAAAATATATTTACAAAGAAGGAAAGAATATTATAAATAATGTTAAAGAAATTGAAAATCATGCATCCTTTATCTCTAAAAATACAAACCAAGAATTAAAAATAGGACATGTTATGGGTTATGGTTATGAAGAACTAAAAAAATCCCTAATGATTTTTTCTAGTAAATACCCAGAAATAAAATTATCGATAAAAGATGGAACTCATGATACAATTTCAGCCTGTAACATTAACGATGTTACTGATATCATGATAGGTGATCAAAGAAAAACTTTATCAGATATTTTCAATAATGTTTATCTAGGTGACCTGTATTATTCAATCAAAATATCTTCATCAAGTAATCTTTCGACTAAAAATAATATTACCATCTCCGAATTAAAAGGATACTCATGCATTGTAATTGCCAGTAGAGAAGAGATGCCCAAAGAAATCGAATTTATGAAAACTACTTTAGAATTTAATGGTGAATTTCTATGCGCCCAAACTCTAACTGAAGCCGAACTTATGGTTTCCGCCGGAATTGGTTTTTTACCTGTCGCCAGTAAAGTTAAAGAAAAAACTGATGACGGAAGTATTACCTCACTTCCATTTATCAAAAACGAAGAAATTCTAAAATCAAAACTTTATGCCTTTTATAAAAAATCATTTGATGAAAGTATCTATGAAAAATTAACAAGTATTATCAAAGAAGTCATAAAATAAGGAAAAAATCCTTATTTTTTTCTTATAAGAAAAACTTATAAAAAGTGATAAAAAACCGAGATAAATAATTTTTCAAAAAACTATTATAATGAAAATGAAAGGGATGATTTAAATGAAAAAAGATGTTGTAGTATTAATTGGTGCTGGTCTAATCGGTGTTGCCTGTGCGAGAAGAGTCTCTGCTGGCAAACACTTAGTAGTTGCCGATTTAAATGAAGCAACAGCCAAATCCGTTGCCAAAGATTTATATAATGCCGGTTTTGAAACTAGTAGTCTGCAAGCTGATTTATCTAGTCGAGAGTCTATTTTAAGCGTTATTAAAGAAGCTCAAAAATACGGAAATATTACTAACGTAATTAATGCGGCAGGAGTATCTCCATCCCAAGCTCCAATCAAAAAAATATTAGAGGTTGATTTATATGGTACATCGATGCTTTTAGAAGAGTTTGGAAAAGTTATTAGTGAAGGTGGAAGTTGTATCGTAATCTCTTCACAATCAGGTCATAGATTAGGTGCCTTAACTCAGGAAGAAAACGAATTACTTGCTTTAACTCCTACTGATGAATTATTAAAATTAGATATGCTAAAAGAAGAAAACGTAAAAAATACATTAACGGCTTACCAACTTGCTAAAAGATGTAATGTTTTAAGAGTAGCTAGTGAAGCAGTTAAATGGGGTAAGAAAGTTGCAAGAGTAAATTCTATTTCTCCAGGAATAATTATTACGCCACTTGCCAATGATGAATTAAACGGTCCAAGAGGCGATAATTATAGAAAGATGCTTGAATCTGCTCCTGCCAAAAGAGCCGGAACTCCAGATGAAGTAGGGGATTTATGTGAATATTTAATGAGTAGCCGTGCTAAATTTATTACAGGTGCTGATTTCTTAATTGATGGAGGAGCAACTGCTTCATATTGGTATGGTGATTTAAGTTATATGAGAAATACCATGGGTAATTAGAAAGGAAGATGAATATGTTATTTGGTAAAAAAGAAGATTATAAAGATAAAAAAAGCTTAATTATTTATTTTAGCCGAGCTGACGAAAATTATTCAGTTGGCTATATAGATAAGGGAAATACAGAAGTAATTGCTGAATATATTCAAAAGCTTACTGGTGCGAATATGTTTAAGGTTGAGCCAGAAATTCCTTATGCGAAAGATTATGATACTTGTATTAATGAAGCTAAAGAAAGACAAGCTAGTCATAATGCACCTATAAAAGAGGATATTCCAGATATTTCTAGTTATGAAGTAATTTATATTGGAAGTCCCGTTTACTGGGGTGATATGCCAGAAGAGTTAGTTACAGCTTTGAAAAATGTAGATCTCATTGGTAAGGTTATTAGACCATTTGTAACTCATGAAGGTTCTGGTTTAGCAAATATTCCAAGTCAAATTAAAGAGGTTTGTAAAGGAGCTGAAGTTATGAATGGACTTGCGATTCGAGGATCCGCTGTAGGTAGCTCTAAAAATAAAGTAGAAGAGTGGTTATAATTTTATTACTCAAGGTTTATATAATGAAAACGTGCAAAATCAATTGCACGTTTTTCTTTTAAATTATATTGTAATTTATGTAACTATTCGTTATGCTTATGTATAAGGAATGTTCAATAGTTGGGTGATTGCCAAACCTCTATTTAGAAGGGAGGCGATATGATGAACAAGAAAGATTTTTTAATCTTATGCTTAATCATTATTATCTTCTTTCTATTATCGTTATTACTAATAACCTTAATATAAAAGAAAATCACCTAACTCATTAGCTACTATGATTTAGGCGATAACCATAAAATATATGGCAACATCCAACATAGAAGTATTGAATGTTCCTTTTTATTATATGAGATTTCTCTCATCTATATACATTTTATCATAAATTTAACTTTAAGGCAAACTTATTGTATTCAATGAAAGATTTAGTTTTATAGGTTAATTTTATTTAGTGTGGTATAATTATTGTAATTAAAGGTTTCTTTAAAAAAGTAAGTTGAAAGTAGGTTAAAAAAATGAATAAAAAAGTGAATTTAGTTTCCAGCATTATTATGTATGTAATAGCTGGGTTAGTATTATTATTTTATTTTGGTATTGGTTTTATTGCCCAAATGACAGAAGTTTCAAGATTAGTTTTATTAGGCGCAAGTTCGTTATTTTTGTATATTGGTGGGGGTTTGCTTTCAAAATATTTAGATAATAACAAACCGATGAAAATTAATTTGTATATATTTTTTGGACTATATTTGATACTTTTAATTACGCTTACTTTATTTGATAGTTTATGGCTTCGAAATGGATTTAATTTTAGCGGTTTTGATAATATACAAGATAGAATTAATTTAGTGCCATTTAAAACTATAATGACTTTTGTTAAAGAGTTTGATAGCATGTATTCGACTAGCCAGATTATGCTTAATTTATTTGGAAATGTGTGTGCATTTATGCCGATGGCTTTATTTTTGCCATTTTTATTTAAGAGGCAAAATAAGGCTTTTCAGTTTGTGATTACTTTGACACTTATGATCCTTGGAATTGAGTTTTTACAATTAATAACTGGTTCTGGTAGGTTTGATATCGATGATTTAATTTTAAATTTATTTGGTGCAGTTTTAGTTTATTTACTCTTTAAGATTAAGTCTGTAAATGCTTTGATTCATAATATATTTTTACTTGAGAAAAATAAAATTAGTAAGAAATCTTATATAAAAATAATTTTATTTATAGTAATTGCTATAGTTTTATTTATGGGGGTTATTGTATACAGAAATAAGTTATATGATAAAAATTATGAGGAGTATAGTAAAATATATAATCCTGAAATAACATTTGAACACATTGATGAGTGTAGTGATAATAATTTGTTTTATGAAGATGAGGTTTATAAATATTATTTTGAGTGTTATGGCAACGATGATTTTTATTTGATTGTTAATAATGAAGAAAAATATCATGTAAAGGATTTTTTGGATAGTTCAAAATATAATTATGATATTGATATGCTTTTAAGTACTATGGATTACAATAATATTAAGTATAAAGTGGAAAATAAGTATCCGCATTTTAATATGAAGGTAAAAAATACTTTTGGTAGTGCTTATTATGGACCAAGTGATGTTGATTCAGATATAGCTAAATTAGTTTTAAAGGATAAATCGGTAGATGTCAATAATTTAGAGTTTGAAGTTAATATTATTCCTAAGAAAAGTGGGGAGGAAGTTATGAATGTTGATTTTGAAATTTATGAAGATGGTGAGACTAAAACGATAACTAAAAAGGTTAAGGTTACAGTTGATGAAGATTTGAATGTGACATATAAAGAGGAATAAGTCAGATCTATCAGATTTGACTTTTTGGTTATTTTGATATGTTGATGATATAATTTAAATAGAATTTTGAGAAGGGAGATTTTGGATGAGTGAGATTGAAATAATAAAAATTATTTTTGGAGTATTTTTAACTTTAGGCGGTATATTATTAATATTTTTAGCTTTTAAATTCTTGTATAAATATTTGATTCAGGAGAAAAGATGTACATCTAAAACGGAAGGGGTTATAAAGAGATATTCGTTTGTTTCAAATGGTGGACTGCATTTACCAATAGTTTATTATGAAGTCGATGGTAAGGAGTATAAGGTTAAAGGTCCAGAATATAAATGGATTATAGAAAAAACGGTAAGTACACCGTTTAATGAAAATAAAATTGATTATAAAGAAAATAATCAAAATATTACTATAAATAGATCTATGAATTCTTTTGCTGGAATATCTAAAGATCCGATTCGAGAGATGTATCCTATAAATTCTAAAATAGATGTTTTTTATGATCCAAATAATCCTAAATTAGCCTATGTACTTAGATACTGTAATATGAAAAGTTTCTTTTGGATGATGCTGATTAGTGGGATAGTCATTTTAATAATTGATATACTTATTTTAATTTGTTTATAATTGATTATTATAAGATGTTAAAATTCTTTGACAAACTTCCAAAGACATTTGATAGATTTGTTAAATACTTATAATTTATAATTTATTTGTGAAAGGAGAAGTTTTATGAAATTAGGTGAAAACATTTTAAAGTTAAGAAAACAAAATGGATTATCACAAGAACAACTTGGTGATCAAGTTGGGGTGACCAGGCAGACTATTTCTAATTGGGAACTTGGAGAAACTGCCCCTAATCCAGAACAATTAAAAGCTTTGTCAAAAGCATTAAATGTAAGTATTGATGAATTATTAGATAATGAAGTTAAGGAGGTTTTGATGAAGAAGGTTAGTAATACAGAACAATTAGCTGGCATGACAATTAAAGGAATAAGAATTATTGGAAAAGGATTTTTAATATATGTTATTTTAGTTGCAATCGCACTTATTAGTTTATTTGTATATGCTTTAGTTAGATAATTTGTTGGAGGGCTGGCTGCGTGCTGGCCTTTTTTGTGTTTTTGTCGGTAGAAATAAAATCCTGAATTTGACAGTTTTAAGAAAGCAAAAACTCCTTAAAGCTTATTTTATAAGGTTTTTTGGAGTTTTTGTATGTCCAAAAAAGTGCGTACGTTTTACTAATTTTTAGTTTGATTAAAAATTTTTTTCATTTTTTGTTTTTTAGTAATTTCGTAAGCTGTATTAAAGTTAAATTTTTCATGTAGTGAATCTATTAAATCACTTTTTGTATATAATGGAGAATATCCCAAACCATTTTCATCTTTTAAATTGTAGCTTCTTAAAGCGTCTATAATTTTCTCTGCCGTAAATTCTTCATTCAATATTTTTTCTAAATACCTAAATATAGTTAAAGCAAGAAAGCAAGTGGTAAAATGAGCTTTAATTCTATCATCTCTCGATAAGTATACCGGTCTTGATTTAAATTCACTTTTCATTAGTCTAAACGATTCTTCGATTTCCCAACGTCTATGGTTGATTTTTATTATATCTTGAACGTTATCTTCAAGATTGGTACATACCGCATATAATCCGTC
>DVFV01000026.1 GCA_018713045.1 Candidatus Coprosoma intestinipullorum
TTATGAAATATTTTAGAACTATTTAAAAAACTCCGTTAATTGGAGTTAGTAGCTTGAATGTATTCAACAACTATTTGAGCTTCGCTGCTTGTTTCAATGCCGTCATAATCTGGATTATAGGCAATTTCAACGGTTATTTGTTTAGTTTGCCCTTGTTTTAAGGTTTCACCGATATTATACCCGGTTATATTAACGGTTACGGCAGATGAGTTTGTATCACTATTTATGATGACGTTTTCTAGCTTGGCATCAATATTTCCTTTGTTTTGGACAGTTACGGTATATTTGACACTGTCACCGGGCTCATAAAGATTTGCTTCCATATTAGCGGTTGTTTGGGTCCAGCTTGGAGATGTGGCATTTTCGCCAGAGCCTTCTGTTTCGGCTACGGCAACGTTTGTAACTTCAATGTTCCAATTACCGGTAATAGCGGTACTTCCTTTGACGTTAAAATTTGTTTGAAAGGCGGCGTAACCGACGCTCAAACAAAGTAATAGTGATAAACAAACGACTAAAATTATTTTTGTTTTTTTATTTTCTCTATGCATTGTCCTTCCCTACTTTCAATTATATTTTAACAAATTTTTTGACAAAAATAAAGAAAAAACATCTACACTTTTTAGAAGCGGCGTAAATGTTAGTTTTCTTTAGATATTTTTTTTAGTTTATATAATATATTCAAAGCATCCATTGGAGTTGTTTCGAGAGGGTCGATTTTGTCGAGTTCTTCTTCTAGTTTATTTTTTTTAGGAATTAATTCATCAATTGGCAGGGTTTCTTGAATTTTAGTGTCACGTGATTCTTCTTTGGTTTCGTATACTTTTAGGATTTCACTGGCTCTATTTATAACTTCGTTTGGAAGTTTAGCAAGTTTAGCTACGTGTATACCGTAACTTTTAGAGGCAGGGCCTTCTTTTATTTTGTGCAAGAAGGTTATTTTTCCATCTTCTTCGTAGGCACTTACATGAATGTTTTTAAGATGCTTTAGAGTTTCGTTTAAATCCGTTAATTCATGGTAATGAGTTGAGAAGAAGGTTTTAGCTTTGATGTTTTGGTGAATGTACTCAATAATCGCTTGAGCTAGAGCCATACCGTCAAAGGTCGAAGTTCCTCTTCCTAGTTCATCGAAAAGGATTAAGCTTTTATCGGTAGCACTTGTTATGGCGTTTCCAGCTTCCATCATTTCGACCATGAAAGTCGATTCTCCGCTAACTAGGTCGTCTGAGGCGCCAATTCTCGTATAAATTGCATCAAAGATTGGAAGTTTGGCACTGCTGGCAGGAACAAAACAGCCTATTTGCATCATTATTGCGATTATAGCCATTTGCCTCATATATGTCGATTTACCTGCCATATTCGGTCCGGTTATAAGTAAAATATTAGTTTTTTTATCCATGATTATGTCGTTGGTAACAAATTCCGCGTTTATTACTTTTTCGACGACTGGATGACGAGATTCTTTTATACAAATTTCATCTTCGGTAATCTCAGGTTTTACGTAGTTGTTTTCTTCGCTGATTGTTGCAAATGAAGCTAAAACATCTACTTCACTGATGATTTTAGCTATTGTTTGAAGTCTTGGAATGTATTTTTTTACTTCGTCTCTAATTTCTGTGAATAAATTATATTCGATTTCAACTATTTTTTCTTCAGCATTTAAAATTAGAGCTTCTTTTTCTTTTAGAATTGGACTTATGTATCTTTCACAGTTGGCTAGGGTTTGTCTTCTTTGATAACCCCAATCTTCTTTTACTTCTTTGACGTTACCTTTACTGATTTCAATATAATAACCAAAGACACGGTTATAGCCAACTTTTAGATTTTTAATACCTGTTCTTTCTCTTTCTTCGGTTTCAAATTTGGCGACAAAGTCTTTACCACCCTTTCTGAGCACTTTTAATTCATCAAGTTCGACGTTATAACCTTCTTTAATTAGATATCCTTCCTTGGTCGATACTGGAGGATTTTCATAGATACTTTTTTCGAGTAAGTTATACAATTCATCTAGGGTTTCTAAGTTTTTAGGATAGTTTATCTTTGTTAAGATTTCTTTGATTTTTGGTAATATTTTGATAGAGTTTTTTAATTGTAAGAGATCTTTACCATTAGCTGACCCAAAGGCAATTTTACCGCTTAATCTTTCAAGATCATAGACATCTGTCAAGTATTTTTCTAGGTCACTTTTTAAAATGAATTCGTTAATTAGAGTTGCGACGGTGTTTAATCTGTACTCGATTTCGTTTTTATCAACTAATGGGTTTAACAGGTATGATTTTAAAAGTCTGGCACCCATGGCGGTTTTGGTTTTATCTAAAAGCCACAATAATGAATACTGTCTTTCTTTTAATCTTAAGGTTTCAGTTAGTTCGAGGTTTCTTTTGGTATGAACGTCCATACGCATGTGATCTTTGGTCTGCCTTATAATAACTTTTTGAAGATGAGAGAGGTCTCTTTTTTGATTATCGGCAATATAAGCTATTAGATGTTTTACGGAGATAATATATCTTTCGTCGGTTAAATCTTTATATACTGATTCGTATTTGTCCGTTGTAATGTCGGTTATAGTTGCCGTTAAGTGGAACTGATTTTTTAAAATTTCGTATATATTTTTATTAGTGTTTTCGGTCATAATTACTTCTTTGATGCCGAGGTTTACTATTTCACTGACGACTTTAGAGGTATCATGTTCCATCAAAAAGGCATATATTTCTCCGGTTGTGGCATCGGCATATGAAATGCCGTAACAGTTTTTAAAATCGGTAATACTGGCAATAAAGTTATAATCGGTTTTGTTTAACATATCGTCATTCATGACAGTTCCCGATGAGACTATTTGAATGATGTCTCTTTTGACTATTCCTTTTGCAGCTTTAGGGTCTTCTAGTTGTTCACATATACCAATTTTATATCCTTTTTCAAGTAATTTATCGATATAACCGCTAGCGGCATGATAAGGAATTCCGCACATCGGTATGCGTTCTTCTAAACCTGCTGATTTGCCCGTTAAGGTAAGTTCTAGCTCGTGGCTGACTTTTTCAGCGTCATCAAAAAACATTTCATAGAAATCCCCTAATCTAAAGAAAATTATTAAATCTTCATGAGCGTTTTTGATTTCCAAATATTGTTTCATCATTGGAGTTATTTTATTCATATCGACACTTTTTCTATCCATAAATCTACTTCCTTTTCTGCCTTTAGTTATTATATCATTTTTTGACTCTGAATTTCCAGAAAATAGTAAAATTAAAACAAAAGATTAAAAAAACTTTTGTTTCATGAATGCCAACTAAATTTTAAATGTTTGACTGAAGTGATTTAATTACGCACGGTGAAAGACCTGTAACTTCAGATATTTTTTGGACGCTATCTCCTGATTTAAGTAAATTTTTAGCTGTTTCGATTAAGGCATTTTCTTTGCCGATTTCAATTCCGTCGGCTCGACCAATTTCAATTCCGTCGGCTCTACCAATTTCAAGGCCTTCATTTTTCGCATATTGTAATCCTTGACTGCGTTCAAATTCATCCATTTCTTCTTTGTCGTAAAGTCCGATAATTCCATCGTCGTTACTCATCGCTTCAATTGTTTTCTTAAACATCATAAGTTCTTCATCTCCTTCTGATACATCTTGTAAAACACTTATTTCATCGGTTATAAGCATTACAAATACTTTTTCAAGTCTACTTAATTTGTCTTTACCTTCATTATAATACTTATGTAAGGC
>DVFV01000027.1 GCA_018713045.1 Candidatus Coprosoma intestinipullorum
GAAAATAATAATTATAAGTGTATTTTTATTTCTAATAATAATGACCAGTGGTTATGCCGCCTTTTCTACAAATATAACCATAAATGCCAAAGGAAATATAAAATGTAATCTCAAAACCGTTAAAGAAAAACTATTAGAAAATATTGTTACAACCGGCTCAGGTATATATGTGGATACAACAGAAAATAATAGATATATATAGAGGCGTTGATCCAAATAATTATATAGTTTTATCAAACGAACTATATAGAATAATTTCCTTAGAAGCAGATAATACGATTAAAGTTATTAAAGAAACATCGATTGGAACGATGAAGTATGATAGTAAAAACGAGAGATATTCTTCATCTGCTAATGCCTATTGTAATTCAACACTCGGTTGTAATGTCTGGGCAAATAATAAAACAACATTAGATGAAACTGGTAAAATAATTACTCAAATTACCGACGGACTAAATGATACACTTTTCGATTTACCGGACAAAGAATCGTATCTAAATGAATATTTAAATAATAATTGGTATAATACGTTGGATAATGAAACAAAAAAATTAATAGTTAATCACGTCTATAATATAGGACCCGTTCTATATAATAAACAAACCAATCAAACTTTAGAAACAGATATTGCACAGGAAAAAAGGTATAAATGGACCGGAAAAATTGGATTGATGAATGTCAGTGATTTTGTTAAAGCAAGTAACAATCCTAATTGTACAAGTGTTATGGACCATAATGATGCAACATATAACTGTCCAAACGATATTGATTACAATTATTTAATAATAAAAAAAGGATATCAATGGCAATGGCTGCTTAATCCCCTTGGAGCAACAGATAATCAAAGAGCATATTCCTGGAATACAGGATATGACGGCAAAATCGGAGCTAATCCAGTTTCAAATGCATATCAAGTAAGACCAGCTTTTTATATAACTGCAGATATAAACTTATGTGGAAGCGGAACCGAATCTAATCCATACACAATTGTAAGTTAAACAAAGGACAAACCTTTGTTTTGTTTTTTTCCAAAATTATAGTATAATAATGCATGGAAACGGGTGATTAGATGAAATTAATCGTTGGTTTAGGAAATCCTGGTAAAGAATATGCTGATACCAGACATAATGCCGGATTTAAATTTATTGATGAATATGCTAAGTCAAAAGGGTTAACCTTTAATCAAAATAAATTTAAAGGATTATACACTACATTTATAAATAATGGCGAAAAAATAATTCTTTTAAAACCTCAAAAATATATGAATTTATCTGGTGAAGTAGTCAGAGATTTTGTTAACTTTTTCAAAATAAAAACAGATGATATTCTAATTATCTGTGATGATTTAGACACCCCATTAGGCAAAATAAAAATTAAATACAAAGGTTCATCAGGTGGCCATAATGGATTAAAAAATATTGAACAAAACCTAAACACAAATGAATATAAAAGAATAAAAATAGGCATATCAAATGATAAAAACGAAGATAGAATAAATTATGTCATTGGTAAAATGCCCAAAGAAGATCTAAATAAACTAAACGAAGTAACATCTCGTTCACCCGAAATATTAGAAGATTATCTTAATTTAAAATTTGATAATTTAATGAATAAATACAATACTAAATAATAGGTGATAAAAAATGAGCTTTTTAGAAAACATATTTAAAGAAGATTCTCATGAAATCATAGGTTTAAATACAGAATTAAAATCATTATATATCTTAAATAAATTCAAAAAAGAAAATAAATCAGTTATTTACGTAACCTCCAACCTTCATGATGCTGAAAAAATATACAGTGAACTTACCCACCATACTGATAAAGTATGGTTCTTTCCCATGGATGATTTTATTACCAGTGTGGCCGTTGCCGCCTCACCTGAATTAAAAGTCACAAGACTAGAAACCATAGATAACACAATAAATAATGAAAAAGGAATCGTTATTACTAACTTAATGGGTTACTTAAGATTCCTCCCATCCAAAGAAAAATTTAAACAAAGCTATATAACCCTCGAAACTGGTAAAGAATATGACATGGAAGAATTAATCGAAAAATTATTTAATCTAGGTTACCGAAAAGAAACAACGGTAAATATGACGGGTGAAATTGCCACTCGTGGTTTTGTTTTGGATATCTTTCCTTTAAACTTAGATAGTCCAATTAGATTAGAATTTTGGGGTGATGAAATAGATTCGATTAAAGAATTTGACATCGATACCCAGCTAACCAATAAAAAAATAGATAAAGTCACCATATTTCCAAATACCGAAACCCTAACTGAATCTAATTCTTTTGACACTCCGCACTGGGAAATGGTTAAAGAAAAAGGAGTGACTAACATCTCAGGATATTTAAATAATAAAGTTACCATCTACGATAATTACCGTCACATCTTAACTAACTACGAAATGCTTCTAGATGAAATGGAAAATTACAGTAAAAGCATTGAAATAGATCCTAAAACTAAATATATGTTTTCCTTAGAAGAGGTCCTAGATAAAGACCCAGTCATATTTGAAGACATTGTTGAAGATATATCTAAAAAAGCCTTAACCTATCACAATGTTGAAATCCCAGATTTTCCTAAAAAGGCCGAAGAAATAAATAAAAGGTTAAACGATTACCTAAAACTACATAAAACAGTGATAATATGTTTAAATACCCGTTATCAAGTAAACAAACTATTGGACTTTCTAGAAAATCCAAATATTACCTATACTAATGAAAATAATATCTTTGAAAATAAAATAAACATTATCGTCAAAGAATTAAACGAAGGATTTCAAACCGAAAATTACGTTGTAATTACTGAAAAAGAACTATATGGAAGAAAAGCTGAAAACAATTATAAAACCAAATTTAAATATGGGACGAGAATAAAAGATATAACCAAATTATCGATTGGTGATTACGTTGTTCATGGAACTCATGGCATCGGAAGATATACTGGACTCAAATCAATAGTTAAAAATGGCATCAAAAAAGACTATCTGACCATAGTTTACCGTGATGATGATAAATTATATATTCCGGTCGAGAAAATCGATCTAATCACTAAATACTCATCTAGCGACGGTGCTGTTCCAAAACTAAATAAACTAGGAAGCAGTGATTGGCAAAAAACCAAAGCCCGTGCCCGTAAACATGCCGAAGATATAGCTGCCGATTTAATCCATGTTTATGCCATGCGTGAATCTCAAAAAGGCTTTGCCTTCGATAAAGATAGCGAAGAACAAATAGCCTTTGAAAAAGAATTTCCATATGAAGAAACCCCAGATCAACTTAGAGTAACTGAAGAAATCAAAAAAGATATGGAATCGCCAAAGCCGATGGATCGCCTACTTTGTGGAGATGTCGGATACGGCAAAACTGAAGTTGCCTTTAGAGCAATCTTTAAATGCATCTTATCAGGTAAACAAGCTGCCCTTCTCTGTCCAACAACTATTCTTTCCGACCAGCACTATAAAAACGCCTTAGAAAGATTTAAATCCTTCCCTGTCGATATAGCAATCCTAAATAGATTTGTTTCCCATAAAAAAGTCACCGAAACCTTGGACAAACTTGCCAAAGGTCAAATAGATTTGTTGATTGGAACCCATAGAATTTTAAGTGATGACGTCAAATTTAAAGACCTAGGTCTTCTCGTAATCGACGAAGAACAAAGATTTGGCGTTAAACATAAAGAAAAAATCAAAAAATATAAAAACAATATCGACGTTTTAACCTTATCTGCAACCCCAATCCCTCGAACACTTCAAATGTCGATGGCCGGAATTAGAAGCTTATCTCTAATCGAAACTCCACCAATGGATCGCTACCCTATTCAAACATACGTCTTACCAGAAAATAAACAAGTCATCAAAGACGCCATTGAAAAAGAAATGGCCAGAAACGGCCAAACCTTTATTTTATATAATCACGTTCAAAACATCGATACCAAAAAATATGAAATTCAAAGCCTAGTTCCAAATGCCAGAATCGGCATTGCTCACGGTCAAATGGACAAAAACGAACTAGAAAACGTCATGATTGACTTCACTAACAAAGAATATGACATCCTTCTTTGTACAACCATAATTGAAACCGGAATCGATATCGAATCAGCAAATACCCTAATCATCATGGACGCCGATAGATTTGGTCTCTCACAACTGTATCAAATAAGAGGCCGCATCGGAAGATCTAATAAAATTGGTTACTGTTACCTGATGTATGATAATAAAAAAGTCTTATCCGAAGTAGCCACAAAACGCCTCAAAGTCATCAAAGACTTTACCGAACTTGGAAGTGGCTTTGCCATTGCCATGCGTGATTTATCAATAAGAGGTGCGGGTGACCTATTAGGAAGTGAACAAGCCGGCTTTATCGATAGTATAGGTATCGAATTGTTTATGCAAATGGTAAACGAAGAAATAAATAAACTTCAAGGCAAAAAACAAGAAACCAAAGAACCAAACGATAAAATGCCACTTATCGACGTTCAAACATCGATTGATGATAAATACGTTTCTGACGAAGACCTTAAAATTGAAATTCACAAGAAAATTAACTCCATTACTTCTTATGAATCACTAAACCAAGTAAAACATGAACTTGAAGATAGATTTGGTAAATTATCAGAAGATTTAATTATTTATATGCATGAAGAATTATTCGAGAAAGAAGCTGCTAAATTAAACATAAACCACATCAAACAAACCAAAACTTCAATCGAAATCACCCTAGATAAAAACATAACTAACAAACTTGATGGTGAAAAACTATTCTCTGAAGTATCAGATCTCAGTCGTATGTTTAGATTTAGTATGAAATTTGGTTCACTTACTATCATCCTAGATACCGTTAAATTAGATAAACACTTTATCTATTACCTCTTAGATTTATTAAAAATAATTAATGACTCTCTTAAAACCAAAAATTGACAATTAAATACATGCATGTTACAATAGCACCCAATTGGAGGGATTAAAATGTCCAAAAAAATGAAACTTCAAAAAAACAAATATAAATTAGGAATTATTACAAGTTCATTAGCTTTTGCTTTAACAACATCTCTAGCTATTGGACTTCCAGACCCAGATAATTATTACTTTGAAGGATCTGAAGTTGAAAATGTTCAAATTGACGATGACATGTATAAAGTAACCTTTTCAAACGGAGATACGGGAATCATATCAAGAGGAAGCTTAGACAATAATAAAAACATTGCCTACACCGGATGGACAAATGTAACCCTATCTAACGGAAGAGAAACACCTATCTCAGCCCGTCCAAATATTCCAAACTTAACAATTAAAATGTTTAGCAGTATTGCCGCTATTATATCTGTTTGGGGTATCTATAAAAATTCCCAAAAATATGTGGAAAGTAAAAGAAAAATAAAACAATAAAAACATATAACCGAAAACTAGTTATATGTTTTTTTATAATTTAAACTATCCTCATCTAAAAGAAAATCAGTAATACCCATAATAACAATACCTTTATCATCACGCCATCTTTTTATATTATCTTTAACAATAATAATCCTTTTTAATTTTCATATAATCATCTCCATTCCGAATTTTTGACACTTTTGCCACAAATTCGTAATAATATAACAATCTATACCTAATGTTAAAAATATATTTTTCCACAATAAAAGTGATTCTTTTCGGGAATCACTTTTTAATATTAATTTCTTTCCATATAGTTCATAATCTTTGGAACCATCTGTTTCTTTCTAGAAACAAGACCTTCGAAGAAATAACCTTGTGGTATATCTTTTACCCCAAATGAACTAGAGAATAACTCTTTACTTTGTTCATTATAAAGTAGATAAGAGCCATTCTTCATAATATCAGTTACAAATAGACAAATAGCTGCATAATCTTCATCCTTAGCCAAAGTAGTTAAAGTCTCGATAAACTCATCTTTCTTCTCCATAACTTCAGCAGGATTCATAGAAGAAACCTGACCAATACCTACTCTTTGACCTCCCATTGCAAAGTTCTTAAAGTCACCGTGAATTACATCTGTAATAGACTTACCTTCAATAGAAGAACCAGCCTTAAACATATCCATAGCAAACTCTTTGTAATCAATACCAGCGATATTTGCTACCTCTTCAAGAACTTTCTTATCGGTATCTGTAGTAGTTGGTGAAGTAAGAAGTAAAGTATCAGAAATAATACCAGCCATCATTAATCCGGCAATAGTCTTTGGAATTTCGATATTATTTTCTTTATACATTAAATATAAAACAGTCTCTGTACATCCCAAAGGCATATTTCTAAAGTTAATAGGCATTCTTGTACCAACATTACCAATCTTGTGATGGTCAACTATCTCGACAATCTCAGCTTCCTCAAGTCCGCTAACACTCTGTTCAAGTTCGTTGTGATCTACAAGCATAACTCTCTTTGGATGAACATTTTCAGCCGCACTCAACTTAAATACTCCAAGACATTTTCCGTTGTGATCTAAAACTGGATAATTACTGTATTTAAGCTTTTTCGCAATCTCTAAAGTTTGCGTTAAAGAATCATCCTCGCAAACAGTTGCTACATCGTCAGTCTTCATTCTATCTTTTAAATAATTACTTAATACAACCAAGTTAGCTGTTGTTAAACCGTCGTATTCTGTACTAATAACATCTACGTGATTTTTCTTTGCAATCTCGAGGTGTTCCTTCTTCATTTCAGTTCCATTAGTTAAAATAATAATTGAAGCTGAATTTTCAACCGCATATTCGATAATACTATGTCTGTCACCTACTATTAAAACAGTTTCCTTATCGATATTTACCTTTTCCTTAAAAGTTGTACTTCTGTAAGAAGCTGCTACAATATTACCTTTAATCTCCTTATCGAATCTTAAAACCTCTTTACCATTTAAAGCTTCAAGTAAATTATCATAAGAAGTATTTAGAGATTCAAGACGACCAGAAATCAAATTACCAGCAACATCCTTCATAGACACAACGCCTTTAAACATTCCTTTATCATCTACTACAGGAAGTGTACCTATCTTAGTTTCATTCATGTAGTTGTAACCCTTAAAAATAGAGTCATTTTCGTGTAGATAACAATCTTTTAAATAATCGACATCTTTAATTTGTAAATGAACATCGTTTAAATATTTAGGAGTTTCTAATTTAAAATAATCCAAAACAAACGCTGTTTCATTATTTAAATCGCCTAAAACTCTAGGTTCAGTATCCATTCCAAGCTTATTCTTTAAATAAGAAAGAACGATAGCTGAAGTTACCGCATCAGTATCAGGTCTTTGATGTCCGAAAACATAAATCTTGTCCAAACAAATCATCTCCTTTAAAAAACACCACAATTATATCACGATTTTTCTTTAAGTAAAAGTATAAACTAATAAAAATAATCCACAATAAAACATAGAAAGAAGGTAATATATGAATCAAATAGGCTCAATCAGAAGATTAGACGAACTCGGACGCATCGTTATTCCCAAAGAAATTAGAAATGAATTAAGACTTAAAGCTGGGGATAACTTTTCTATTACTATAAATGGCAACGATATTATCTTAAGAAAACACTCTCCCCTAGAATCGTTCAAGGACCTTGCCCACGCTATTGCCCAAACCCTTTATAATAAAACCAAAAACGACATTTTAATCATAAGTGGTGAGACTATAATTGAAAACACATCCAAAGACATCAAAGAAACAGTAATCAGTGATGAAATATATAATCTGATGAATTCTCGTCAAACCACACTTTTCCACAGCAAAAAAATTTATCTAACCGAAAACTACCTAACTACCAAAGATTTAATCATCTCTCCAATCAATGTCAGTGGCGACATATTAGGCGCGCTAATTATAATTGGTGAAAACCTAACAGATGAAATAAAAAACATAACTGAAATTTTAAACTCCGTTTTAACAAAAGAACTTGAAAACTAACCGCCTAGATGTTATAATTAACCTGTAAATGCGAAGAAAGAAAGAATAATAGGTATATCTTTAAAAGAGAGTTTATGGTTGGTGAAAATAAACAAGATAACTATTACGAATGGCTCTGGAGCAGTCTAATCGATATGTAGGTTAGAACGTATATATGCGTTAAATATTAAAGATAAGTAAAACATACTTATAAATTAAGGTGGTACCACGTTTAAAACGTCCTTATGCATAAGGATGTTTTTTTATTAAGGAGGCGAAAATGCGAAAATTTTATAAAATAAGTTTTGAAGAACTATCAAAACACCTAAATATAACTAAAGAAGAATACGAACAATATCCTCTTCCAAAAAGAGGAACTAGAAATAGTGCGGGTTATGACTTTCACTTTCTAAAGAGTATTACCATAAACCCTGGCGAAACTAAAAAAATCCCAACTGGTATAAAAGCCCAGATGAACCCAGGTGAAGTATTATTAATATTCATTCGAAGTAGCCTTGGAACCAAACATCATATAGTTCTTTCAAATCAAACCGGCATCATCGATAGTGACTACTTTGAAAACGAAGATAACGAAGGACACATCTTTATCGTTATTCAAAATAATGGCGATACCCCGCAAACCTTTAAAAAATATGATAGATTTGCCCAAGGAATATTTATAAATTATCTTAAAACAGACGATGATGACATAAAAGAAACGAGAAAAGGCGGTTTTGGCAGTACAACCAGAAAGGAATGATTAATTTGTCATACATAAGCGAATTTAATAAAACATTAATGGAAATAAACTATCGACTATCGAGAAGTACCGAATTTCTTCCTAACCGAGGATTTTATAATCCCCTAACCGAAAAAAACTATGAATACTTAAAACAAGAAATTGAAAAATGTTCAAGTGACAGAGAATATAAAATGATTATCGAAAAACTAATTAACTCTCTTCACACCGAAGATATAAAATTAACTTCAAATAATCCTGTTTATTTTCCATGTATAATTAGATACTTCAAAGGAAGTTACTATGTCGCTAAAACAACTAATAAAAAACTTGAAAACCTTAAATTACTTCACATCAATGGTATACTTTCAGATAGATACATAAGCCATCAAAATACATCATCATATGATATCTGCCGTAGTAAACCATATAAATTAGAATTTGCTCTCATCAAAGATGAAAGAAAAGAACTAATCCTCCATCTCGAAAATAAAAGAAAACTTGCGGCCACCTTCTATATAAGAGACACCTTTGAAAACCTGCAAGAACCCTTAAATTTAACTCCTAAACAATCTGAATATCATGAAGATAATAATTATCTAAAAATACCATCATTTACCCAAGAAAATTATGAACAAACCGTCTCTCAAATAAGTAAAATAAAAAAAGATAACCTTATTTTAGACCTTCGTGGTTCGTATGGTAAAGACAAAAGATATTTAGATTTATTAAAACAAATAGATGATATTTCAAAATATATCCTAATCGATGGTGAAGTTCAAGGGCTACCTAATGAATACCTCTTAATAAATCCATCACTTAAAATCGGAACCCCAACCAAAGGATCTAATACCTCACCAACAATCGATTTGACAACCAAAACCCTAGAAAATCTAGGACTAACTCTAACTATTCATGAAAATCATGAATCAAAAATAGTTATGCCGGATATCTACTTTGAAGAGCCATCTTTGATAACCTCATATGACTATGGAACTAATCAAGATAAATTAGTATCTGAAATATCCAAAATAACCCAAAACCACCCTACCAAAGAAAAGATATATCAAAAATTATTGAAGAAAGGAATGTGATAAAATGTATGTATTAATTGGAATTAGTTGGCCATTTGCCAATGGAGATTTGCACCTAGGTCATGTTGCCAGCTCTCTTCCTGGTGATGTAATCGCCAGATACCACCGCTTAAAAGGAAATCATGTCGTTCTAGTCTCAGGAACTGATTGCCATGGAACGCCAATCGATATAAAAGCACTTAAAGAAAACAAATCACCAAAAGAAATCGTCGATGCCTGCCATAACTCCTTCTCTGAAGATTGGAAAAATATCGGTTTAAGTTACGATTTATATAACCGTACCGATGACCCATTTCATAAGGAATTTGTTCAAAATCTATTTAAAAAATACTATGAGAAAGGTTATCTTTATGAGAAAAAAGAAACCCAATTATACTGTGAAAACTGTAATTTATTCCTAGCTGATCGTTACATCCTAGGAACTTGTCCAAAATGTGGGGCCGATATCAAAGGTGATGAATGTGAAAAATGTAATAGCTTACTTGAAATCAAAGACGTTTTAAATCCAAGATGCGCAATCTGTAATCAAGCAGCCTCTATCAAAGAAACTAAAAACCTTTATTTTACTCTCTCTAAATTCCAAGATAACTTAAGAAATTTAGTCGAGGAAAATAAAAATAATTGGCGCGAAAATGCCGTTCTATTTACTGAAAGATATCTAAATGAAGGAATACCTGATAGATGTGCCTCTCGTAGCTTAACATGGGGAATCCCAATTCCAATCGAAGGCTATGAAGATAAAAAAATCTATGGATGGTTTGAAAATGTTTGGGGATATGTCACAGCTTGTAAAAAATATTGTGATGCAAGCGGTGAAAACTGGGAAAATTACTGGAAAAAAGGAAGTAACAATAAAATATACTTAGTTCATGCCAAAGATAATATTCCCTTCCACACTGTTATCTTCCCTTCACTAATGATGGCCACCGAAGATAACTACACCATGCCAAATAAAATAGTATCTGATGAATACATCACAATCGAAGGTGAAAAACTCTCTAAAAGTAAAGGCAACTATATTGCCCTAAAAGACCTATTATCGCGTTATCCAGCCGATGCCATCAGATATTATTTCTTAACTAACGACCCAGAAAAAAGAGACTTTAACTTTACCTGGACCGACTTTATCAATACCCTAAACAGTGATCTTTTAGGCAAATGGGGTAACTTTATCAACCGTACCCTAGTCTTCATAAACAAATCATTTGATGGCAAGTTAAATGAATATGAAATAGACAGTGACCTTGAAAATCAAATGAAAAACCTATATGAAGAAGTAGGCACCACGATAAACGATGGAAACGTTAAAGAAGGACTCCACTTAATCTTTGATTTTATTGGTAAAGCTAATAAATACTTTGATGAACAAAAACCTTGGGAACTTGCTAAAACAAATCCTGAAGAATGTCAAAAAGTATTATTCAACTGTACAAATATAATTTACAACGTAAACAACCTATTAAAACCATACATCCCATTCTCTTGTGAAAAAGTTGATACTTATCTAAATCAACAAATTGAAACATGGGAGTATAAAAAAACTTCAAAATTAACATTGTCTGAAGATATAAAACCACTATATCAAAGATACGATAAAAGCGTCATCGAAGAAGAAAAGAATCGTTTAAGAAGCAAATAAGCTTCTTTTTCTTTACTTTAAAATAAGCATTGTATATAATATTATAAAGGAGAATAAAAACATGTATAAATTTAAATTTTACTATAAAGATGGAACCACAGATTTTAATAGTACTGGAACAACTACCCCCGAAGAGTTGTATATCGATTTTGATGGACTAATAGACTGGGATGAATATTATTCTTTTGCCAAATTAAAACCGTCATCACACGAAGTTCTTGAAGTTGCTACAAGAGCTTATAAAGGCTTTTTAAAAGATTTTAATCGCATTGAAATAATAAATGAAGAAACTGGTGAAATCATAGATTACATCGAAGAAGGGACTCCAATTTTCGAAAATAAAAAGAGAAAAAAGTTAATCGAAAAAATGAAAAAAGAAACCGAGGAATTTGAATCCCAAAAATATCCAAATAATTTAGTATATTGTTTTAAATTTTATAATAAAAAAGGTCAAACCAAATTAAGTAGTATTCATGCCGTAAACCCCTCTTCTCTAATTCATTCTTTTGAAAGTATAATGGACCTTAAAGAATATGAAAAACTTATTGAAGAAAAAACTTCAACTAAAGAAATATTACAAATTGCCCTTAAAATATTTAATAAAAACAATAAATATTCCCGTATCGAAATAATAAATGAGGAAACCGGTGAAATCATAGATTTTATCGAATCCACCACCTGAAGAGGCAAAACCCCTCTTTTTCTTTACCAAATATTGTAAATTGTTGTAAAATGTCGTTTAAAAGTTCTTGCTATAAATGTATATATGATGTTATAGTTAAAGAGGGAAAGCAGTAATCAGAAAGGAAAACTTTTATGCGTACTAAGATTAAAACAATTACTGCAGTTGGATTGATGTTTGTGGGAGTGATAACCTATCTTGGTATTAATATCGCCAAAAATTTTAACTACTTAGATCTAGCTTATATGTTATTTATTATTGGTTGTTTTATAAGATACATTTACCTCAAGATTGAAACACATGTTTAAGTTTCGTTTTTTTATACCCAAAAAATATCTAATATGATAAAATACAGATAAAGAGGTGTGTATTTATGTTATGTTCATGTGGTTTTAAAAATCCTGAAAAAGCTCGTTTTTGTCAAGAATGTGGTCAAAAACTTATCGAAAATATTACTTTTGAAGAAACTAATCCTGGAGGAATTAGAAAAACATTAAAAAGTGCGGCTCGTTTAATGCCTAAGAAAAATCTTGGATTAAACCTGTTAATCGTCGTTATTATCACTATATTAATGCTTATAATATTTTCACTTATTTCCGAAAATATGCAGGATGATACAATCATATCTATTACTGCTGCTGGCTTCTGCTTACTTGTAATCACCTTTGTTAATCAAAGCTTCATTTCTTCTGCCCTAAATATTTCCCGGGGAAATAAAGTAACATTTAAAGAAACATTCACTAATACTTTTAAAAATGGTAGAAAATCAGTTTTGTCATTTATAATTTATTTCTTATATTTTGCCCTAATGCTTTTAATTATATATCTAATAGACTACTTATATATGAATAATTATATCAACGATTTATGTTCAAGTTTAAGTGTAATAATTATCCTCATATTAAACTTCTATCTCTACCCTGCCATTCAATTCTATATTTATGAATCAGCAAACCAAGAAGTCCGTGATGAAAACGTTATGGCCCTGATTAAAAATGGTTTTCGTATTGCTCATAAGCATCGAATCGAATACTATGCCATGGTAATTAGTTTCTACGGTTGGTTTATTCTAAGCATCTTTACCTTTGGTATCCTCTACCTTTGGTCTCTTCCCTATGCCTATGAATCATTAACTAACCTTTATCTTCACATCAAAGGTGAAGTCAAAGTAAAACCACTAAGTACAGGAATTACTAATGATGCCGTAATCGGAATATTTGCTGGAGTTATTATTGCTTTAGTTTTAATCATATCTAACCAAGAAGAAACACCAATTAACAATAACCCATACAATTACTATATATCTAAACTTTAAAACATTATAACCTTTATGGTATAATGTTTTTTATTGAAAGGATGATTTAATGATAATCGATACACATTGTCATTTAGACAAAGAAGACTATGAAGACGTCGAGGAAATAATTAGTCATATGGAAAATAACATTATGATCGTCTGCACAGCTACATTAGATGACATAGATGAAGTTATAAACCTCTGTGAAACTCACGACAACATATTTGGAACAATTGGAATTCACCCTGAATTTGCCGATGTTTATACTGAAAAACATCTAGAAAAACTAAAAAAATACCTAACCCATCCTAAAGTTGTGGCCATAGGAGAAATTGGCTTAGACTATCACTATACCGAAGAAAATAAGGAAAAACAAAAAGAATTACTAATTAAACAAATCCGACTTGCCAATAATTACCATAAAACTATCGTAATTCACACTCGCGATGCCTTAGAAGACACATATAATATTTTAAAGGAATACAAAGATCCAAATATCAAAGTTGACTTCCATTGTTATGAAGGAAATGAAGATCAAGCCAAAAAATTATTAAAGCTTAACGCCACCTTTGGTATTGGTGGAATCTTAACCTTTAAAAACGACAAACGTTTGAAAAAAGTCGTCCAAAACGTTCCTCTTTCAAGCCTTGTCCTTGAAACCGACTGTCCATACTTAACTCCAACTCCCCTTAGAGGACACCGCAATGAACCCGTATATGTTAAGTATACAGCTAAATTTTTAGCGGAGCTATTAAACGAAGATTTAGATAAAATCCTTGATATTACAACTGAGAATGCCATTCGTCAATTTGACTTAAAAAATAAACTATGATATACTTCAAAAGGTTTCAATTTTGAAATATGAGGTGAATTATGAAAATAACTAAGCTGGGGCGGCTAGTCAAGTGGTTATCTGTCACTTTTGTCGCGTTAGCAACACTATTAAACTCAATGAACCTGTTTTCAAAAGAAAAAGTTGAAGTAGAAAACTTGAATGAAACTAAAAACTCTGTGGCTTTAACGAAAGTCATTAAACACGAAACAATAGAAACTTATAATAATAAAATTCCTACAGGCCAAACAATTACAAAAGAAGAGGGGCAAGACGGACTTTCTTATGTCGACGAAAACGGTAATGTTTTAGGCGTCATAAGTGAGCCGGTAAATGCAGAAATCGAAATTGGAACTGGTAAAAAGGCTGATTATGTAGGAAAAATGACTGGCTATGGTGCTGACTGTGCTGGATGTTCTAGTACTGGAACCGTTTCATGTAAAACTAAAAACGGATTATCTCATAGCCTTAGAAATAACGGTACAACATATAAAGACGATGAATATGGAAACGTCCGTATCATTGCCGCTGACCTATCAGAGTTTCCTTGTGGAACAATTATCAATGTTGATAACCCCTCGTTAGGTGAGTTTACCGCTATTGTTTTAGATACTGGTGGTGCAATGCAAAGGGACTGGGCCAAAGGTATCGTTCATATGGATTTAGCATTTTTATCTGAATCTGATCCAAGTCTTTATTTAGCCACAAGTAGTAATGTTAAATATAGTGTTCAAAGATGGGGATGGTAAAACATCTCTATTTTTTTATAATTTGACAAAAAAAATAATAAGTGTATAATAAACACCCTGAAAGAGGGGATATTATGGAAATCGAAAAATTACATAGTATAGCTATATTTGGAGAAAAGTTAGAAAAGCTTGGATTATCGACAAAAAATATAAAAATATATCTAGAAATTCCAGAAGAATTTTTAATTAAAATTGAACAAATCTACTTTAATGAAGATTTAACTATTGAAGAAAAAATAGCTTTTCAAGAAGAAATTGAAAGTTCATTTCTTGAACAGAACATAATTGATATAAATCCGAACTTTATAGTTACATTATCTATATGTAGCCGTTTAGCAAATAAAAAAGCTGAACTACACCGTAATGAAAAAGCAATTGTTCAAACTGAAGAAGCAATAGAAAATATCGAAGATAAACAAAGGAGATTAAAATAAATCTCTTTTTTTCTTAATATTTTCTTAAGAAACCTTAAAAACCAATTAAAATAATCTATAATTAAACAAGTAAGTGATAACCTGTTATCAGGTGATTATTTATGAAAAAATTTTTAACTTTGATTTTAATCTCGCTTATTTTATACTGTGGAATAAATTTTGTTAAATCTCCCCATAAAATAAATGAAACCCAAAGTACCATAGATCCACTTATATTAGTAAACTATAAAAACTCCTTAGATGATTCAGAAATAAACCTCGTTAACTTTAATGGCTTTCAAGTTTGTGATATCATATATAATGATTTAATCGATATGTATAATGCCGCTAAAAAAGATGGAATAACATTAAAAATAAACAATACCTACAGAACGGCCAAAGACCAAAGAGAAATGTTTGATAGTAAACGAAAAAGCTATCTAGATCAAGGATATTCCTATGAAGGAGCCACCTCTAAAGCCGAAGAAACCGTTCAATTGCCAGGCTTTTCCGAGCACCAAACAGGCCTTGCCATCGACTTTAGTAACGAAGGACACTACGAAGAAAATGAACAAATGTGGGAGTGGTTAAAAACAAATGCCTCTAAATATGGCTTCATCTTAAGATATCCATCGGGCAAAGAAGATATAACAAAAATATCCTATGAGCCCTGGCACTATCGCTATGTCGGTAAACAAGCTGCCGAAGAAATAACAAACCAAAACATCACATTAGAAGAGTATTTGAAAGGATGATATTATGAACATCTTAGTTGTCGATGATGAAATCGAAATCGCTGATTTAATTGAACTCTACCTAACCACTAATGGTTATCACGTCTATAAAGCTTATAATGGTAAAGACGCCTTAAAAATACTTGAAAAAAGACAAATATCTTTGGCCATCTTAGACGTTATGATGCCAGATATTGATGGCTTTACTTTATGCGAAACAATTAGAAAACAATATAACTTTCCTATTATCATGGTAACTGCTAAAGTTCAAAAGATGGATAAGATAACAGGCCTTACCAAAGGAGCCGATGACTATATAACTAAACCATTCGAACCGCTTGAATTAGTTGCCCGTGTAAAAGCTCAGTTAAGAAGATTCACAAGTTACAATAATCCGAAAGAAGAAATAATCGTTATCAAAGACTTAATAATCAATCCGCAAAATCATACTGTAACAATCAAAGATCAGCCCATAAACCTCACACCAACTGAATTTTCTATTTTACTGATTTTAGCTAAACATAAAGGAACGGTCGTTAAAACCGAAAAACTATTTGAAGAAGTTTGGCACGAACCGTATATTCCGGCAAGTAATAATACCATTATGGTTCATATAAGACACCTAAGAGAAAAACTAAATAAGAAAAATGACTACTATATCAAAACAATTTGGGGGGTCGGCTATGAAATCGAATAAATACTCTAAAAAATTAACCGTTAAATTTATTAAAAAACTATTTATTATCTCAGTAATCTATACAGTAACGTTCTTTACCCTATACTACCTTCTCTACCGCCTCGCGCAGTATACAACCTGGTATCCAAACGATGAAACATATCTTCTTTTGACAAGCATCGCTTATAACCAAACAATTATGTTCTTTCTCTACCTAATAGGCATAGTTATCATCTTTATCTATCTTCTTATGAAATCACTTTCCTATATCGATCAAATCATCGACCAAAGTAGTCTCCTTATTGAAGAAAATGATAAAGAAGTATCTCTTCCACAAGATTTAAAAGAAGTTGAAATAAAAATGAATAGCCTTAAAAAAGAATCTCAGAAAAACCTCAAACTTGCCAAAGAAAACGAACAAAAGAAAAATGACCTAATCGTTTATTTAGCCCATGATATCAAAACTCCCCTAACCTCTGTAATCGGTTATCTTTCAATATTAAAAGACGAAGATACCCTAAGCCCAAAACAACAAAAAAAGTTTGCCTCTATTGCCCTAAACAAATCATATAAACTTGAAGACTTAGTTAACGAACTATTTGAAATAACCAAATATAATTCCCATACCATTGAAATAAACAAAGAAAAAATAAATTTAACCATGTTACTAGACCAAATCATCGATGAGTTCTACCCAGCCCTAAAAAAACAAAATAAAAAAGTTCTTTTTCACCATAAAGAAAATTTAAAAATCACCGGTGATTCCGATAAACTCGCCAGAGCTTTTAACAACGTTATAAAAAATGCGATTAACTATAGTTATAAAAACACTGAAATAATCATTAATACAAAAGATACAGAAAAAAATATTATAACTGAAATAACTAATCAAGGAGACACTATTTCTAAAGAAGATTTAAATAAAATATTTGAAAAATTTTACCGGGCCGATTCATCTAGAAATAGCAAGAAAGGTGGAACTGGACTAGGCCTTGCTATTGCTAAAGAAATAATTACTCTCCATGGAGGAACCATTACAGTTCAAAGCGAAAATAATAAGACAACCTTTAAAATTACATTGCCAAAATAAAATACATTTGGAAGCTGCTTTAGCTTCTTTTTTTAATCCACAATTTTGGCTTTTCCACAGTAAAAAAATTTCAAATCAAAAATCATTTTAATATCCAAATTGTATCTTCAGAATGTCCAAATAAGACTTCTTCTTTTATTTTCATAGGCAAACCATCCATTTTTGTTTATCCACTTTATCCACTTTTCCACAGTAAAAAAAATTTCTGGACATTTCTTCTCATTTTAGTATAATGAAAGAAGGAGGCACAATATGGAATACTCAAACTCAAAAATGAAACAAGAAATAGAAGAAAATCACTTTAATTTCAAGAAAAAATATGGACAAAACTTCATTGTGGACAAAAACATAATCCACAGTATAATTAAAAAATCAGAAATTGATGATGAAACCCTAGTCATCGAAATCGGCCCTGGAGCTGGATCTTTAACATCAGAACTAGGTAAATATGCCAAAAATGTCATCGCCTATGAAATAGATGAAACTCTAAAACCAATTCTAGAGAAAAACATCACTCCAAACACCGAAGTAATTTATGAAGACTTTTTAAAGCGCGATATAGCTGAAGATATAAAAAAATATAACTATAAAAAGTTATACGTTATCGCAAATTTGCCCTATTATATCACAACTCCGATTATAATCAAGCTAATTGAAACAAAAATAGACTTTGATAAAATAGTCGTCATGGTCCAAAAAGAAGTTGGCGACCGTTTTAAAGCAAAACCCAAAACCAAAGAATATAATTCCCTATCTGTATTCCTAAGTTATTACTTTAATATAACTAAAATATTAGATGTTAGCCGTAATGTCTTTATGCCAAAACCAAATGTCGATAGTATTGTAGTATGTTTTACTAAAAAAGTGGACAAACTAAAAGTAAATAACGAAGAACTATTCTTTAAATTAATAAAAGACTCTTTTAAACAAAAAAGAAAAAACTTAAGAAATAATTTAAAAGGATACGATTTGGAAAACATATCTAAAACATTATCAAAATATAAATTAGATTTGACTGTCAGAGCCGAAGCTCTCCCTTTAGAAATCTTTGTCGATATTGCGAATAACTTGGAGGAAGATAAATGATCATAATATATATAATAGTCGTTTTAATTGTAATCTTTTTAATCTATTCATTTTTTATTGAACCATACTTGTTACAAGTTAGAAACTTTGATTTAAATAAAAAGACAAATAATGAATTAAAAATACTCCACTTATCAGATATCCACATTAAAAAGCATTTTAATTTAGACCACTTAAAGAAAATAATCGATAAAATAAATGAGCAAGATCCCGATGTCGTTATCTTTACCGGTGACTTATATGATAATTATTCAAAATATCACGATGATCAAAACCTTATAAACTTATTAAAACAAATTAAAGCGGGAACTAAATTAGCAGTCTCTGGTAATCACGATTCTTTTGATGGTAACTATAATACATATTTAAATATTATGAAACAGTCAGGATTTACTCTTCTAGAAAATAGTGAAAAAAAGGTAACCGTTTATAATAAAACTATTTCCTTTATTGGTCTTCCCGATATAGAATATAATCCTAAACTAAATCTTCCAGAAGTAAAATCTGATTATAAAGTACTATTATCACATGAACCTGAAGCCGTCGATAAAATAAACGGAAAATATGATTTAATATTAAGCGGCCATAGTCATGGTGGTCAAATATTTTTATACTTTATTCCAATCTTTATAACCAAATTCTTAAAAAATTCCCACCATTCATTTAAATATGTCAAAGACTTTTATAATACCAAAGCCGGAAGACTATATGTAAATTCAGGTATTGGTACAACTAGAATTCCTGCCAGATTTGGAGTTATCCCCAGCATTACTCTATTCCACATGTATTTTTAAACTTGAGTAAATTGAAACTTAAGTTTTTTTATTTCCACAGTATAATTTTTATAAACTTTTCCTAAAAATATGTTAAAATATAGCCGAAGGAGATATTTATAATGATTAATAAAAAATGGGATATAGTCTTAAAAGACGAAATGAGAAAACCATACTTTAAAGAACTTGGAATTTTTGTTAAAAACGAATATGGGCAAAAAACAGTTTATCCACAGTATAAAAATATTTTTAATGCCTTTAGATACACAGATTATGATGAAGTAAAAGTCGTTATCTTAGGTCAAGACCCCTATCACGGTGAAGGTGAAGCTCATGGCCTATCGTTCTCTGTTGAACCAGGAGTTAGAAGACCACCATCACTTGATAATATATTTAAAGAGATAAAAAGTGATCTCGGAGTCACCAGGACAAACAATACCTTAACTGACTGGGCCAAACAAGGAGTATTTTTACTAAACTCTATTATGACCGTAGTCAAAGATACACCCTTGTCACACAAAGGCAAAGGCTGGGAAACGTTCACCGATGATGTAATTAAACTTTTAAATGAAAGAGAAAAACCTATTGTCTTTATCTTATGGGGAAGCTATGCCCGAAGTAAAAAAGCCTTAATTACTAACCCAAATCACTACATCATTGAAAGTGCTCACCCTTCCCCACTATCCGCAAGTCGTGGGTTCTTCGGCAGTAAACCATTCTCTAAAGCCAATAATTTCTTAGTAGATCACGGTATTAAACCTATTAAATGGGGTGATTAATTTGGATGATATTTTAAAAAAACTAGATAAAACCATAAAAGAAAATGAAACGCTAATTACTGCCACTTCGGGTGGACCTGATTCTATGGCCCTCCTTAGTTTGTTAATTAAACTTTCGCAAACCAAAAACATAACCATCATCTGTGCGCACGTTAACCATAATTTAAGAAAAGAAAGCCAGGAAGAAGCTTTAATGGTTGAAAAATATGCGAATGAAAATAATATAATCTTTGAAAAAATGGAAATAAATCATTACGAGGGAAATACTGAAAACTATGCTCGCACGCAAAGGTATAATTTTTTTGAAAAATTAATAAAAAAATATAATGCCACTTATCTATTAACCGCTCATCATGGTGATGACCTAACCGAAACTATTCTAATGAGAATGGTCAGAGGCTCTAGCCTAAAAGGATACTCTGGATTCCAAGAAATAACCGATAAAGAAACCTATAAAATATATCGGCCTCTAATTACTAAAACCAAAGATGAATTATTAAATTACGTAAAAACAAATAATATTCCATACGCTGTTGATAAAACTAACTTTAGTGAAGAATATACACGTAATCGTTATCGTTTAAATATCTTACCTATTTTAAAAAAAGAAAACAAATCAGTTCATCTAAAATTCTTAAAATTCAGTGAAACCCTAAAACTATATGATGACCATATAAATAAAGAAGCAAACGAAAAGTTAAATAAAGTTTATCAAAACAATAATTTAAACTTAAAATTGTTTGAAAACGAAGATGAACTTATAAAAAGAAAGATCCTATATCAAATTTTAAACAATCTATACTATAAAAACATCTCATTAATTACCGATAATCACGTCGAACTTATTTTAAATATTATTGAAAGTTCAAGACCAAACTTAAAAATAAACTTACCAAGTAAAGTGTTGGTAATTAAAAATTATCAAAATTTATACTTTACTCAAAACACCGAAATAAAATCATACAGTTTTACTTTTAAAGACAAAGTAATTCTTCCAAACAATCAAATTTTAATCAAAGAAGAAACGGAAGATACATCTAACTATACAATAAGATTAAACTCCAAAGAACTCTCTCTGCCCCTTATAGTTAGAACTAGACAAAACGGTGATAAAATGGAAATAAAAAACCTAAATGGTCACAAAAAAATCAAAGATATTTTTATCAATGAAAAAATTTCTGAAACAGCTAGAAATAGCTGGCCAATCCTAACTGATCAAAATAACCAAATAATTTGGCTTCCGGGCCTTAAAAAATCTAAATTTGATAAACAAAAACACGAAAACTATGATATAATAATTAGGTATCGTTAGAAAGGAAGTTATTAATGAATAAAAAAGTTGTAAAAAGAGGATTAATATCTTATGCCCTACTATTCATTTTCTTAATTGCCATCATGATTGCCGTTGGTACAATGAACCAAACAGTTCATGAAATGACTTATGGTGAGTTCATGGATAAAGTGGCCAATAAAGAAGTTGAAGAAATCGTTGTAACACCAAGAAGTAGAGAAAGCGTTTATAACATTTCTGGTACCTTAAAAGATTATGATAAAAACGAATCATTTAGTTTCAATATGCCACTAACCAATGAAACAATGGTAAAATTATTAGACGCTGAAGAAGAAAGTAACTTTACTTTAAATACAGCCGTTGACCCAGGATCTAGTGTATTCTTATTGTTCCTAATAAATGTTTTACCAACCCTATTATTAATTGGACTAGCATTTTACTTTATCACTAAACAAATGGGTGGCGGTAATAAATCATTTGACTTCGGTCGTTCTAAAGCCCGCCTAAGTACAGGTGGTAAAAAAGTAACATTTAAAGATGTTGCTGGATTAGATGAAGAAAAAGAAGAAATGGAAGAACTAATTGACTTCTTAAAGAACCCTAAGAAATTCCAAAAAATGGGAGCTAGAATTCCAAAAGGTGTCTTATTAGTTGGGCCTCCAGGAACAGGTAAAACATTACTTGCCAAAGCCGTGGCCGGAGAAGCAAACGTTCCATTTTACTTCATTAGTGGTTCTGAATTCGTTGAATTATTCGTCGGAGTTGGAGCCTCACGTGTACGTGATATGTTCAAACAAGCAAAACAAAGTGCTCCTTGTTTAATCTTTATCGATGAAATTGATGCCGTTGGTCGTCAAAGAGGAGCTGGCCTTGGTGGAGGTCACGATGAACGCGAACAAACATTAAACCAATTACTAACCGAAATGGATGGATTTGGTGCTAATGAAGGAATTATCATTATTGCCGCAACTAACCGTCCAGACGTCTTAGATCCAGCTCTTCTTCGTCCAGGTCGTTTCGATAGACAAGTAACAGTTAACTATCCAGACGCTAAAGGAAGAGAAGAAATCTTAAGCGTTCACGCTAAAGATAAAAAATTCGAAGACGGTGTTACCCTTAAAAATATTGCTAAAAGAACAGTTGGATTTAGTGGTGCTGATCTTGAAAACCTACTTAATGAAGCTGCTCTCTTAGCTGTAAGACGTAATAAAAATGCCATCGGTATGGCTGAAATAGACGAAGCTCACGATAGAGTTCTAATGGGACCTGCTAAGAAGAGTCACAAATATACCGAGAAAGAAAAACGTACAGTTGCCTTCCATGAAGCAGGACACGCTGTTGTTGGGCTTAAACTAGAAGGTGCTAATGACGTTCAAAAAATTACAATTATTCCACGTGGTCGTGCTGGTGGATATAACTTGATGCTTCCAAAAGAAGAAACTTATTTACAAACTAAAGAGCAATTACTTGATTCAATAAGTGGATTCTTAGGAGGACGTGTTGCCGAAGAAATAGTCTTCAAAGATATAACTACAGGTGCTTCTGATGACTTTGAAAAAGCAACTAAAATTGCTAGAGCCATGGTTACTGAATATGGAATGAGTGATTTAGGCCCAATCCAATTTGAAGAACGTGAATCTAGTGTCTTCTTAGGTAGAGATTATAATAAAACTCAAAACTTCTCTCATGAAGTTGCTAAACAAATAGATGAAGAAGTTCGTAAAATAATCAACAAACAATACGAAGTAGCTAAAAAAATAATTAGTGAAAACATGGACTTGTTAAAATTAATAGCTGAAACCCTTCTAGAGTATGAAACAATTACTAAAGAACAAATTGATTATTTAGTTAAAAATGGTCATATGCCAGAAGAAGCTTTAACCTCTGATGAGGCTTTTGGTAAAGCTTCTAAATTAGAAGGTTTATCATTAGATGAGTTACAAACTAAAGCAAAAGAAAAAGGCATTGAAAACTATGAAGAAATGACTAAAGAAGAATTAATAAGTTCACTTCAAAAGAAAAAAAGAAGACCTAAAAAAGAAAATAAATCAGAAGAATAAAATCTGATTTATTTTTTTATAAAAAAGTTACCTTTCGGTAGCTTAAATATAATTAACTTCAACTTTGTGATTTTTAGGCACACTAGGCATGTCCATATAACCAACAGCAATAGCGGCAATAGGTCTAAATCCTTCTGGTAAATCTAATAATTTTAATGCATTTTCATCTTTCTTAATAGACTCTAAGAATGTATCTATATATACGCATCCTAAATTTAAATCCGTTGCCATAAGTAACATATTTTCACCCATTGTTCCAACACACTGACCAGCAAGTAAATCTTCTTCGATGTTTGTTGACATAACAATCAACGTTGGTGCGTTATAAAATAAACTGTTCTCTTTACCAGTATCTTCTTTGATAACTTCGTTAAACTTATCAAATACATCTTTATTTTGAACAACAGTTAAATGCATTTTATCATAATATCCATGACCAACAGACGCACATTCTGCTGCCTCTAATAATTTACTAAGTTCATCTTTATTAATTGTTTCTTCTTTAAATTTTCTAATTGAATTTCTTTTTTTAATCACATCTCTTGTTTCCATAAAAAAACCTCCTATTTAATATAAGTAACTTCAATAATATGATCTTTTGGTTCAAATTCACCATCAGTATAACCGATACCTAAAGCAGCAACCGGAACAAAACCTTCTTCCAAATGAAGCTCCTTTAAAATATCTTTATTCTCTTTAATAAGACCGATAACTAAATTTAGGTAAATTGAACCAAGACCAAGATCAGTTGCGGCTAAAGTCATATTCTCCATCACGCAAGCTGAATTTTCTTTATCAAGGCCATGACCATCATCACGTGCTGAAACGATAATCAAAGTCGGTGCCTTATAAAAAATATGCCTATCAGTTAAATTATCGATTTTCTCTAAAAAATCCTTATTTTGAATAACCGTAATATGCATATCATAATACTTTCCCCTACCAATTGGAGCCTGCATCCCGGCCTTCAAAACCTTATCTAAATCTGCATCTGTTATTTGCTTATCCAAATAACCTCTAACTGAGACCCTTTTCTTAATCGCTTCAAGTGTTTCCATATATCATCACCCCTACCCTAATTATATACTTAAAATGAAAAATATACTAGTTTAAAATAATCAATTTTACATTTCTGTGTTACAATAATAATGGTGATAATATGAGAAAATATTTAGAAGAATACACGAAAGAAATTGACGATTTAATCAAAACTAAAAAAATAACCAAACAAAATATCGATGACCATTTAATAAAAATATCATT
>DVFV01000028.1 GCA_018713045.1 Candidatus Coprosoma intestinipullorum
AAAAAAATTTGTGTATTTATTACATAAATGACTCTATAAAAAAAGAAGAATTATTTCTTTTCTTCTAATTTTTTAATAACTTGTTTTGACACTTCAATTACTTTTTCTTTAATGGCATTAGCTGATTTTTCAATATAAGGTGTGCCTTTTTCGATTGTATATTCAACTAAGTCATTAGCGGCTTTTTGAAGTTTTTTTGCTTGTTTTTTAGCTTCTTCTAAAACTGTTTCTTTATCTAAGTTAGATAAACCATCTTGAATTTCAGCTATTTTAAGTTCAACAGCTTCTCTAACTTCTTCGACATCGATGTTTTTTACTTTTGCAACAAAATCATCCAGCATTTTTTTTAAGTCTTCTCTCGTTTCTGATCCTTTTTTAGGAGCAAATAAGACTCCTAGAGCGGCACCTACACCAGCCCCTAGTAAAAATTTACCTAAACCACTTTTCTTTTTAGTCATTTTCGTTTCCCCTCTTTCTTTTGAATAGACTTCCAATTTTGTCAGCAACAAAACTGACAATGGTATCACTAACACTAACCATAGCGTCAGTCGCACTGTCGATGATGTTAAATACGCCATCTAATTTTCGCGATTTGTCCGCAACATCGTCAACTAAACGATCAACTTTGGCAAGTGTCTTAATAGTGTTTACAACGAGAACTATTAAAGCTACTACTAATATAATTAATAATATGTAAAATATTACAGATAATGACTGGATAAATATATTCATCACTTTTTATCTCCTTTTTCATACATAGAATCGATTAAACTAAATAATTCGCTATCGCTAATTTTACGTGGAGTTTTCTTTGGAGCTTCTTCGGCTTCTTTATCCATTTCAGCGTTTAATAAATCAGTTAGTTCATCATTATTACTACCTACTTCTGTATTACCACCATGACGAGGTTTTTCACCAATTATATCAGATTTATAATCATCGTTTTCAAGTGATGGAATATCGTCTTTGATTTCTTCTTTTGGCTTTGATTCTTCTTCATCGAATAACACTCTTTTTTTACCGAATAAGGTTGTTTCGATGTCTGATTCTAGGGAACCATAAGCTTTGTTTCTGATTTCATCTACGCTTGCTTCTTTGGCGTTGTAAGAGTTTTCAGAACTACGACGAATTTCATCTTTTGGATAATCTTTATCTAATATTCCATATACTGGAGATATTATTGGAGAAGGTTTGAATACTTTCTTCTCTTCTTTTGGTGGATTATACACGTCATTGCGGTAACTTGGTTTTTTCTTATCTTTTTTCAAAGATACTGGTTGTTCCACATCTAAAGAATCAAAATCTTTGTCATCGAAGAATGGAAATTTCTTTTCTTCTTTGACTGGAATAGGATCTTCTATGATGTCAGGTTCGTCCGTTTCCTCAGGAAGGTCTGCATGTTTTTCTGAACGAGTTGCCTTTACAGGTGAAGGTATTTCTACTTGAATAACTTCCTTTTTAATTGGTTCTTCTTTTTTGCCTCTTTTTTCTTCTTTTTCTTCGACTTCTACTTCTTCAGTAAATAAGTTTTTTACTTTGTCAAATAGACCCATTTTATACACCTCTACTCTTGATCTTCATATTTTAAGAAATTGTCGTCATTGTCTTCTTTTTTGGAAGAAAAGACGTCATATGTTTCTTCTTTGTTTTGTAAAAAGTTCTCGCTCAATGATAATTTTATTATATTATGGTTGTACTTTATTGTCGATAAAATGTATGAACAGTTAAGAACGGCATTATTTATATCTTCTTCAGGGACTAAAGTTTCAATTTTGGCGTAATTATAAACAAATTCAATTAAATACAAATTATCGCGTTTAGTTATTTCTAGATAACCTTCAGTATCACCGTCTATTTTTCTCGAATAGTATTTTGAACTATCTTCTTTGTAATTTACAGCTTTTTGATAATAATAACTTACTTCATCGAGATATAAATAATAATAGACACCACCTGAATATAGTTTATCATTTGAGCCAGTACTGTCAATGTAGGTCATACCACGAGGAACGTAATATTTATAACCTATACCCACACGGTTATATAAAGTATTATCTTTTGATAAGACGACGTTGATTATGTTATCAATACTGGTAGTGTCAATTCTAACGATTGTACAGCCAGTAAGTAACAAGGTCATTAAGCATAAAAGGATAATCTTCTTCATATACACACCTGCTTACTTTAAATTATACCAGATTTTAAAAAGAAATCATATAAAAACATTTAGTTTACATGTCAATCTTTGTATACTTTTGCCATATATATGGGTAATCCCCGCTTAATAAATTTCTCTTCATATTCACTTGTTTCATTTTCAATGTCATCGTGGGTTAAATCTAACGATAATTCAGATATTTTATAACCGTGGTTAACAAATGATATCAATGAGTACTCAAAAAGATGGCGATTGTCGGTTTTTTGAATTATTGTTTTTTCATCTTTAAAGATATTATCGTATTTATTTAAAAATATTTCACTTGTAAGTCTTCTTTTGGCATGTCTTTTTTTAGGCCATGGATCTGAGAAGTTTAAATAAATACATGATATTTCTTTAGAAAAAACATTTTCAATGTTACCGGCATCCATTTTTATTAATTTTAAATTAGGAATATCTTCGTTTTCAAGTTTTTCACAGGCTCTGACCATGACACTGTCAAACATTTCGATTCCGATAAAATTAATATTTGGATATTTTTTGGCCATTTTTATTATGAAATCACCTTTCCCCATTCCAATTTCTAGATGGATAGGATTGTTTTGGGAAAATAATGTTTGATATTTTCCTTTATAGGTTTCAGGGTCTTTAATTATATAAGATGAAGCTTCGATTTTTTCTTTAGCTCCTTTAACGTTTTTTAAGCGCACTTTCATCACCTTTTCCAATTATAGCACAAAAACAGGATAAACGCATATAATTTATGTAGATATTGAAAGGGGCAAAAAAATGAAAAAAGATCGTAATGCTGGTGCGATGCCAGTTTATCCTGGAATGATTCCAAATTATGGAGGAATGGTTATGCCTGGGCAGATGATACCTATGCCATATTATCAGGACCAAAGCTGTCCAATGGCCAATAATAGTGAACTAAATTCTCTAATGACTAGGGTTAATAATTTAGAACAAAGAGTTAGAGCTTTGGAAAATACGGTTCAAGGTTCAAGTAGTTCTAATTACAATAGTACAAATTATCAAATGATGTAACAGTTCATAGAACTGTTTTTTGATACAAAAAAAAGTATTAAAACTATTTTTTAATACTTTGATATATTTTTTGCAAAAGAGATGTAGTCTTAGCTAGTTTCTCTTCAAGGTCTTTGTTTTTAGCTTGAAGATCTTCGTTTTCTTTTGTTAGTTTTGTTATTTCATCATCTAATTTATCTTTTTGATCATTTGCTTTCTTTGTTTCAGTTTGAGCTTTATCAAGTTCTTTCTGAAGATTATCTATATTTGTCTGCAAATCTTTAATGGTTTCTGTTTGTTTAGTATAGTCTTTTTGAACATTATTATAGTTATCAATAAAGTTGTTGATAGTTGCAGTCATATCGTCAAATTCTGGATCAGTTTTTGGAGAAGTTTTAGTCTCTTTTTTGACGTCTTTTTCAGGAGTTAATAACTCTGATTTGTCATATTCTTTCTCGTCTTTAATATCTAAGCCTGATATTTCTTCGGATAAGCTTTCGATTTCGTCTAGTAAATCTTCGGCTTTTTTCGGAGATATTTTAGTCATTTCGGAAACAAAGTCGACGTCTTCTTCTAAATCATCGCTTTTTTCAGAAAATTCTTCAATATATTTTTCATAAAGGTTTAACTCTTTTATCTTATTCATAATGTCTTCGATGCTGACAGCATATTTATTCATAAGATTGCGAATGTTTTTGTCTTTAGAGTAACTTTCATAAAACTCCTCATCATCAGGAATTAAGATATTAGCACGGAAGATTTGTTCTTCTTCTTTGCCTTCTTCACCATCACTAAAATGAATATCCATTTTTTCGATAACAGATTTTATAAAATCGTCTTTATCTTTAACTGCTTTATCAACTGATTCTTTAGATAATGTTTTAAACAATTTACTATTGTCTTCTCTAATGTCTCTAGCTAATTTTTTGATTGCTAAAAATTTCTCTTTTTCTAACATATTATCACACCTCTTTTATTCTTTAGTTTTAGGCACGTGAGTCGTATTTACCTTCTTTGGTTGAAACGATAACACGGTCGGCTTCATTTATAAATAATGGAACTTTAATTGTTAACCCATTTTCAAGTGTTGCTTCTTTTGTCGCATTTGTTGCGGTGTTACCTTTAACACCAGGTTCAGTGTGCGCAATAGCATATTCGATCTTTTCAGGTAAGTTAATTCCTAAAACTTCACCTTGATAGAAGGTAACTTCTACTTCTAAGCCTTCTTTTAGATATTTAGCGTCATCACCTAATGAACTTTTATCTAGATCAATTTGTTCGAAGGTTTCCATATTCATAAAGTTATAAGCATCGCCAGTACTGTATAAAAATTGCATAGGCACTTTATCAATGATAGCTTTTTCAAATTTAATGTTTGTATTGAATGTTTTTTCAATAGTTGAGCCTGTACGTAAGTTTTTCAACTTAATTCTGACAAAGGCTGGACCTTTTCCAGGCTTAACGTGTAGAAATTCTTGGATTAAATAAATATTTCCATCGATGATAACGGTCATGCCATTTTTAATATCGTTAATATTTATCATTTTTAATCACCTTATTTCTTTTCTACATGTTCAGTTGTTTTATTACATTTAGGACAATGTCTTCTTAATTTTAAACGCTCTGTTGTATTTCTTTTGTTTTTTTCTGTACGATAGTTTTCACTTTTACAGTCGCTACAAACTAGAGTTATATTTTCTCTTGCTTCTCCTTTTTTAGCCATGTTATCCCTCCTTTTCGCATTTCTGTTAGTATTATATCAGATTATTTATAAATTTCAAAGTATTTTTGAGAAACTCTTTGGGCAAGTCGTTTATTTATTGCAGATTGATGGCTAGTAGACCCATCTGGAACAGAGATATTTGGGGAAATAATTGTAAAGGCAACTTTAGGATCATCATATGGGGCATAAGCGGCAAATGTCGTTGTAATTGTTTCTTTATCAACTACTCCATCTCCATTTGTGTCGACGAAGCTTTGGCTGGTTCCGGTTTTACCGGCTGGTTTATAAGACAAATCGATATAACCGGCTCCAGTTCCATATTCCAAAACTGCTTTAAAGCCTTCTTTTACACGTTCTAGATATTCAGGTTTGGTGTCGACGGTATTTAATGTTTTCGGTTCGGTTTCGTTAGTTAACTGGCCATCTTCATAGAACCCTTTTAAAAGATATAATTGTTTACGATTACCATTATCGGCAATAGTATCTATATACTGCGCTAGTTGAATTGGTGTATAGTTGTCATACTGACCGATTGAGAAGTCTAATAAGTGACCTGGCTGCTTGCTTGTTCCTTTATAACCAGTACTTTCAAGTGGCAAATCAATCCCTGTCTTGACTCCTAAACCAAATTCGGCAAAGGTGTTTCTGTATGTGTCAAAGGCAGCTGTGTCGATAGAAAGAGGTTTATTGTATTCATATTTTCCTTTACCAACGTTAATTGCCGTATAGTACTGATAAGTATTTGATGAGTAAGCTAAAGCGGTTATATCGTTTAGTTTACCAAGTTTTTTCCATGAACATTTTTCTGGAGTAGCAGCTATTTTGACACAGTTATCATATCTAACTTCACCTATTTTTAGGGCACCTGTGTTGTATCCAACTATTTGGCTAGCTCCTTTGACAACGGATCCCATAACAACTGGTGAGGTTAAGGCACCCGGAGTATAGTCGACAACAACTTTTTCACCATCAACTTCTTTTACTTGTTTTCCTGCCATAGCTAAAACTTCACCAGTTTTAGGGTTGGTTACAATAACAAATGAGTGATCATAATATTCAGTATTGGCTTCGCTGGATGCTTGAAGAACTTCTTCGGTAAGCATTTCTTCAACAGCTTTTTGAAGTTCAATATCGATGGTTAAGACAATATCTTGACCTCTTTTTCCTTCTTCGATAAGTTTATATGATCCGTCGTTTAACACTTGATACTTGTTCTTTTTTCCTCTGAGGATATCTTCATATTGATATTCTAAGTAACTAGTTCCTACTCTATCGTCTAGACTATATCCTTTTTCTAAGTAGTAGTCTTTAAGTTCAGCTGGAATTCCAGATTTACTATTGGATACGTTTCCAAGAATGGTTCTGAAGACTGAACCATATGGATAAGTTCTTTCCCAGTCGAGTTTGGTTCCTACTCCTTTTAAATCGGTTAGATTTTCAGATATAAGGGCGTATTCTTCATCTGATACATTTTCTCCTTTTAGAACTTTTTCATCATAGGAATAGCCAGTGTTCATAAGTTTATAAATATATGCAGCTTTTTTATCAGTTTCGGTATAGACAGCTAATTCTTCAGGGGTTATTCGTTCTAATTCAAGGTTATAGATATCATCGTTAGTAATTTTGCGCTCGTCAAGTTGTTTCCACTCTTCGTCAGTTATCTTGGCCCGAGCTTTTTTCTTGTTATTTTTAATCCAGAAGTCCCTAAGGTCATTATCTGATAATGACGAATAATCGATGTCGATCATTTCGGTAAGTTTGTAGGCAACGGACATTTCTTCTTTCGTTGTTACATTGCTTGGCTTTTTATAATATATTACTTTGGTTGGGACATTATCGACAATGAGATTCATGTTGCGGTCGTAGATACGGCCTCGTGGAGCTGTTTCACCATCGACAGTAGTTTGAGTTAAGGTTTCAAGTTCAGCTTCGTATTTTTCTTTTCCAACAATTTGAATAAAGAATAGGAATATTACCAGGACAAAGAGGATTAGGATAACAATAAATGTTAAAATGTTATATCTTTTTTCAATTTCAACTTTAACGTCTTTAAAATTACGATATGTGTTTAAGTTGTTATAGCTAAGTTTGCTTTGTCTTTTGCTTATTTTTAGAGAATTTTGACGTTTAGTTTTAATGTCTTTAAAAAAAGAAACAATTTTATCTATAAGTTTCATTTGTTATCACCTCACTTCAGGACAATCATATAATTTTATTAAGGGGGTTTTTATGAGATTTATAATAGAAGGTTATGTTAATCAGATTAAAAGTGACGATATTATAAAGTTTGCCTCTTCTAACAACATTTCGATTAGTGAAGAGGAAGCTTTATTTTTAAAAGAGTTATTAAAATCTCATTTAGATGATGTTTTGAGTGGAAATGATGCAGAGGTATTACAAATAATCGAGAGTCGTTTTGACAATTTTCGATTTACGAAAATGAAAAATTTATATTTGATTTATAAAGATAGATATAAGAGTTATTTGTAATAGTTTCTAATTTTAGTTAAAAGGTTTGAGTCATATTTTTGATTTCTGATCATTCCGATTTCAAATTTATATGGTGGATAGGTACGGTCCTTGCCACCATCCATACTTACATAAGGAGTTTCTAAAAGCATAGGAATTCCTTTTAATTTTTTATGATAAATTATTTTCATTAAATTGTCAAAGCCTATGATGCCAAATCCGATATTATCGTGACGGTCTTTATGGGAATTTATTTCGTTTTTACTATCGTTTATGTGCATGCATCCTATTTTATCTATGCCGATTATTTTATCGAATTTTTCTAAAACTTCATCAAAGTTATTTAAATCGTATCCAGCGTCGTGAATATGGCAGGTGTCAATGCAAACCATAATTCTATTTTGGTTTTCGATGCCATCAATAATATATTTTAAGTCTTCAAAGGTTGTTCCCAGTTCGGTTCCTTTGCCGGCCATGGTTTCTAAGCAGATTACTGGACCATCTTTTTCATCTAAAACGAGGTTTAATCCTTTGATAATATTATCAAGTCCTCGCTCTTTACCTAGACCAACGTGACTTCCCGGATGAAGAACGATAAGGTTTATTCCTAATTTTTTAGCTCTTTCGACTTCACCTTTTAAAAAGTTTACGGCAAAATTAAATTTTTCTTCTTCTTTGTCATTGGCAAGGTTGACGATATAAGGAGCATGAATTACAACGTTTTTGATATCAATATTATTTTCTTCCATCAGTTTTTTTGCTTCACGCACAACGTTTTCATCTATGGGGCCTCTTACAGTGTTTTGAGGGGCACCTGTATAAAACATAAATGTATTAGCATTATAGCTTAGGGCTTCTTTGACTGAGCCGACGAGTCCTTCCTTTTTATTATAAGATACATGGCTTCCAATTACTAGGTCTTCCATATTTTCACCTCTAGCTAATATAATACCACATTTTTGGTTATTCGCCTAGGAGTTTAGAAAAAAGTTTGAAGCTGCCAGTGATGATTTTTTGGACATATTTTTCGGCGGTTTCGGATACTTTTAGACCAGCTTTAGCTATAGTGTTGTCGTAATTTTTAGGTGGAGTTACATAGTTATCAATATCGATGTTTTTGCCTTTTTTGACATCTTCTTCAAATTTTTTTATTTGGTTTTCGGTAAGGGTGGCTTTTTGTTTGTTTTGAAACTCGAAGTAACCTGTACTTTGAGAGACGTAAAGAGCCAAGAAGGTGATAAAGAAGACAATAAAAATATATTTAAAAATTTTGTTGAGGGTTTTAGTTTTCATTTATGTACTCCCCTATTATCGGAGCAATTAGTTCGATTGTATTTAAAACTTCATCGATAGTGTTTTCTTGTCCACCTATTTCAAGAAGGGTCATTTTAGGGCTTAGATCTTGGTTATAGATTCCATTATTGCCACTTCCTTCTTTACCAATAACTCCTCTTGTCAGTTCAGGATATTTGGCTTTTATTTTATCGTTTATTTTATTTGTCATGTCTAGGTTACTTTGATAATTTGAATTTTCTTTACCGATGACAAAAATAATTTTAGCGCATGATTTATTATTGATAATGGTTGTCGATTTATCTTTGGATAGGGCATCACGATGAAGGTCGATAATAAGTTTTAAGGTTGGCGTATTTTGAATCGTTTCAGTTATGAGATTTCTAGCTGCTTGATAACTTTTGTTGTAACTCATATTGTTTAGGTTCATATAGTCAACGAGGTTATCTTCCATAACGAGTGCTTTTACGTCGTTTTCAGCAAGTTTATCTTGTAAAATATAAGAGGCCATCATGACACCTGGTTTAATGTTGTAATTTTCTAAAGCTTCGCCTTGGTATTCTTCAGATTGATGAGAATTATAAATATAGACTGTTGGATCGGCTTTGAGATCATTTACTTCACTGAAATTAGGATTACTTACATAAGTCATTGCTTCTTCTTTTTGAGTAAATGGCAGACTTGCTTCTAGGATAGATAATGGTTTATTGATATTTAAAACTCTAGAAAACATCTGGGAAAATAAATTACTTGCTTTCTTTTCGTATAACAAATGATAATTTGAATCGGATATTAGGGCTTTAACAAAGTCCTCGTTACTTTTAACTAATTTAAAATTCATAATTATGTTATAAGATATTTGATATCCTATAAAAACTAAAAATAGATAAAATAATATACGATATTTAAATCTTCTTTTTTTCACTAACTTCATTTTTGCCATATAATCCCCCATTTCTATGGTTAATTATATGCCTTTTAATTCAAATAAAATGTAGAAAAAACTAGTCATTTTATGAAATACATTCCTTTGGGTGGACATTTATAAAAAACTAATTTTAATATTGAATTCGTAAAGTTGTTAGTTTAGAGAAAAATTTTTATCATTAATGAATGAGTAAAAAGATATTTTAGTTTTATTAAAAAGCATTAGAGTTTTCTCTAATGTTTTGGTTTATAAACTTTTTGATAAATTGTTTATTTCTTTTTCAGTAAGACCTGTTCCTTTGGCAATATCTTTAACACTTATGCCTAAATTTAAAAACCTTTTGGCTGTTTCAATTAGGGCATTTTCTTTACCTTCTTTAAGGCCTTCTTTTTTACCTGCTTCTTTACCTATTTTATAACCTTCTTCATGTGAGTCTTCAAGGTTTATTTGATTCACATAATCCTGCATTTCTTTTTCATTGTAAAGACCTATTATTTCATCATCCCTGCTTTTCTCTTCGATTGTTTCTTTTAACTTCATAAGATCTTCATCTCCTTTCGAAAGCTCTTCTAAAACTTTTTTATCGTCAGTGTACATCATGACAATGGCTTTTTCAAATTTGTTTAACCTATTGTTATTATAATACTTATAGACTATTTTTACCATACTTATATGATGAATTATATAATTTTCATCCGCACAGGTTTTTCTGTCACGACTTCGCATCATATATTCTGAAGATAATTCATTATCAAAATTTACAGAAGCATTGAAGTTAATTTGAATTAGTTTGTTATATTTACCATTTGTTTTTGATGTTTCAATGGCTAATTTATGAGCATAGCCATTGTTTTTCTTTATTCTTCCTTTATCTGGATTTTTATTCATTTCTAAATTAAATAAAGTTTTAAGAGAGGTTATTAATAAATCGGTGATCATTCCTTTTTCCTTAAAATTTGTTTTAGGAAGTTCAGTGTTTTTAAACACCATATTATTATATAATTCTTTTTTATTTAATTTAGTAATAAAGCTAATCATATATGATAAAAGATTTTTGTTTCTTTCATCTTGCCAAATAGATTTAAAGATTTTGTCAAAGGTTGCAGGAATTACTTTGTCTTGTTCAAGTAGTTTATATTTATGTGACATATTTTCACCTCCTCATAGATATATATAATACATTCAGCTTCGATTTCCTTTTTTTAAAACAAAAAAACTATGAAGTTTTCTTATTTTTCATAGTTTCTTTCTTACACAATGATGAATGGATCACTTTCAGTTCCATCTCCAATTAAAGATATACTAGAGTTTAAGAATACTGCGGGCCGTACGCCGACTGAATTACGTGCATCATTTCCTTAAAGGTAGCCATCACTGTTAATATTCCATACAGTGTATGAATAAATAGAGCCAGGCGATATAGTCCACCAGCTTGTTCCACTTATATACATCCAGTTAGTATTCTTGCATGTTGAATAATATGAATTATTTTTATTAACTGTTCCACATGTTTCCTTATTACTATTTGCTTTTATATAATCGCTGACACTTATTAGACCAATATTACCATTCCATTTGTATCTGTTTTCACTCGTTATTTGGCCTTGTAAATCATTGTTTTGCCAAATTACCGCTCCTGTTCCCCATGTATTTGATACTATATTTTCTTTAAAAGTTCTTTCTAAACTATTATAATATTCACCATTTAAATATGTAAGTATTTCACTATCAGCATCTACACTTCCTGTATAACTTCCATTTGTAAATTCACTCGGACTTCCGACCATATGTGCGGTTGAACTCCATGCATTACATCCATACGTTGGGGCATTTCCTTGTGAACAATATCCTGTAGTTCTTGCTCCCCCACTATCAAAAGCTCTACTTGGAAGATCTTCATTTCTTAATATCTTATATGTTCCATCTGCTTCTTTAGATATTATTCTCCATAACTTTCCGTTAAACTCAATATAATTGTTTGGATTGCCTCCTTTATATACATATCTTCCTTCTTCATATTCATCTTCGTAAAGCCCATCTCCACTTGTTACTACATTATCAGTTATGTCAATGATTTTCCATTTAATGTTTCCTTTGGCATGAAATGTTATGTTTGTTGAAAAGGCGGCATAGCCACTTGTCATTATTATTAAAAATAGAAATACAATTATAATTATTATTTTCTGTTTTCTTTTTTCTCTTTTTCTTCTTATTTTTCGCATAAAATCACCTATTTTATTATGTACAATTTCATTGTACACCCCCCACAAAAAAAAAAGCAATTTTTTAGAGGGTATATGATTTTTACGTTTTTTTATAATATAAAATTTATGCAAATAATAAAAAGATGATTTATAACATCTTTTTATAATCATCATTTTCAATATTGTGAAGCGAATGGTTTAGAGACTCACTAATTAAATCAGATAGTTTTTCGATAACAAAGTCTTCTTCTTTTGGGGTTACCATAAAATTATAGCCGGTTGGGTTTAATACTTCGGTGATTAACGATTTTGTCTGCTTTTCTGTTAAGGTTCCAACTATTCCAAAAAGATTTTCTTTATCTTGATTATTTATTTGACTATCTTTATTTAAGTAGTTAACGTTTACCATTAACTTATTTTTGGGATTATTTATATTTTCTTTTTGATAAGCAAAATGTTTATACATGTAACCAATCGTGTCACTGACAATAGATGCGGCATCGACGACAGTTGGCACACCTACAGCAATTACTGGGATGCCTAAGGTATCTTCACTTATTTCTTTTCTTTTATTACCTACTCCACTACCTGGGTTTATGCCAGAGGTTGATATTTGAACTGTTTTATTTATTCTTTCTAGGGAAGATGAGGCAAGAGCGTCGATTACGATAACAAAGTTTGGTTTAACGGTATCAATAATACTTTTGATAAGGTCACTTGTCTCGATTCCGGTTTCACCCATGACTCCTGGTGATAAGGCACATATTCTTCGGTAGTTATCGTCTAGGTCACCATATAGATACAGATGGTTGGTGACGATTGTTTTAGATATTACTAAAGGTCCAAGGGCATCGGGTGTCGATTTTTCGTTACCAAGTCCAATTATTAAACCAAAGTCTTCTTTTTTTATTTTGGTTTTTTCGAGAACTTTTTTTAGTTCTTTAGTTAGTATGGTTATAACTTCTTTTCGCGATTCATAATCTGTAATGTCTTCAAACTCGATAGTAATATAGGTTCCTGGTTTTTTGTTTATTTTTTTTGCTGATGTTTCATTTAAGTTGATGGTTGTTATTTTGTTTTTACCGACTTCTTCAACAGTTCCTTCTTCAGTTAATTCAATGGCTAAATCGGTGCGTAGATTAAAATTTTTTAGATCTATTTGATGTTTCATAGTTTCACCTCATATATTATTTTTTCCATAATAATACTTTTTATTGCTTTTTTCTTGCATTTTTAAGTTTTTTTTGTTAAAATGGTTGTACGAATGGCTTGGAGGTGAATATTGTGGCCAACTTAAAAAATGCGAAAAAGAGAATTCTTGTAAATAAGAAAAAAGAAGTACGTAACAACAATTACGAAGCTAGCATTAAAACAGCTATTAAAAAAACCGAAAGAGCGATTGCTAGAAAAGATAAAGATTTAGCTAATGAAAATTTAGCAGTAGCAATTAAGAGAATCGACAAGGCCGCTGGCGCAAAAGTTATCGCTAAAAATACAGCAGCTCGTAAAAAATCAAGATTAACTAAGAAAGTAAATTCTATGGTAACTGAGTAATTTACTTTTTTTATGAACAAAATACCAAAATAAATTTTGGCATTAGCTTACCTCACGGTAAGCTTTTTCTACTTCACAGAAACCTAAGGCTTCTCCATAGACCAGTATCGGATGGTTGCCACCCTAATTTTTTTTGTCAAAATTTATTGATTAAATAGATTGTTCAATTCCTCTCATATATATTTCTAAACCTTTAAACATTATATTAACTGCTGCATTATAATCACGTTCATGCTCTATATGACATATTGGACATTCCCATTTTCTTATACTTAAATCTTTGACTTCCTTATTTTGATAATTACATACACTACATATTTGACTACTTGGATAATATCTATCTATTTGTATCAGTTTTTTATTATTCCAGTTAGCTTTATATTTAAGTACTCTAATTATTTCTGATATTGGGTTTTCATTTAAACCTTTTGCCACATAGTGATTCTTCTGCATATTTCTTACATCTAAATCTTCAGTTACTATAATGTCATTTTCGTTTATTAGTTTATTTGTTATATCATGTATCATATGCTTTCTTGCATTTCTTATCTTTCGATATAATCTTTGTATTTTTAGTTTCATCTTATATCTGTTTTTACTTCCAGACTTACATCTAGATATTCCTCTTTGTAAGCCTACCATTCTTTTTGTATTTAGTTTAATGGTATTTTCTATTTTCTCATTAAATGATGTTACTATTAAATCTTTTATTCCTAAATCTATACCAATTATACTTGTAGGTACAAATGCTGGTCTTATTAGTTCTTCTTCTATTAAAACACTTACATAATATTTACCGGCATCTTTTTTAATTACTGCACTTTTAATCTCACCAGGCACTACTTCTTTATTTCTATATCCTCTTATCTTTACTTCTTTTAATTTTGGTAAAGTAATAGTTCTATTTTTTAAATCTAGTTTTATACTATTATAATTATTTCCTTTATAACTACTTTTAATATTATTGGTTTTATAACTTTCATGTACTCCTTTCGCTTTAAATCTAGGATATCCATTTCCATTATAAAATCTTTTATAAGCATCTTCTAAATTAAATAGACTATTTCGAAGTGCACAACTATCTACTTCTTTTAGCCATGGTTTTTCTTTAGAAAGTGATGGTATTAACTTCATTTGATCATAAGCTGTTTTACTTTTTCCAGTTTCTTTATATTCTTTAATTTTATCATCTAAAAAATGATTATATATAAATCTAGAGCAGCCAATAGTTTTATTAATTAATTCTTCTTGCTCTTTAGTTGGATACATTCTAAACACATAGCCTTTAAGTACTTGCATACCATCACCTTCTATCATTGCTCTTCACTATATCACGAATAGTTATATTTGTAAATAACTTTTTGCAAACTTTTTTTACTTTTACAAAGCAAATTCCTAGTAAATAAAAAAATA
>DVFV01000029.1 GCA_018713045.1 Candidatus Coprosoma intestinipullorum
CCTCTTCTAAAGTCATTTCTGGCCAGAAGTCAACACCACAAACTTCTTTGATAGCGTCAACCATGTGAATGCGTTTGAATGGTCCTTTTAAATTTATATGATTTCCCATATAATCGATTTCAAGTCCACCGTTTACTTCTTTACAAACTGTACTAAATAATCCTTCAGCGATATCCATCATACCGTACATATCAGAGTATGCTTTATAAAGTTCGATAGTTGTAAATTCTGGGTTATGTTTTCTATCTACTCCTTCATTACGGAAGATACGACCGATTTCATATACTGCATCCATGCCACCGACTAAAAGTCTTTTTAATGGAAGTTCAGTAGCTATTCTAAGATAGAACGGCATATTTAAAGCATTATGATGAGTTACAAATGGTTTAGCTGCAGCACCACCTAAAATTGGATTTAAGATAGGTGTTTCAACTTCAGTAAATCCTAGATTATCTAAGTATCTTTGAATAGTTCTAATGATTTTTGGACGAGTGAAGGCTATTTTTCTTGCATCTTCATTCATAATTAGATCGACATATCTTCTACGGTATCTTTCTTCAACATCGGTTAGACCATGATATTTTTCTGGAAGTGGTTTTAAGGCTTTAACTAAGTGAGTATATTTAGTGGCATGTATACTTAGTTCGCCTGTATTAGTTTTGAAGACAAATCCTTCGATTCCAACGATATCGCCTAAGTCTGAAGCTTTAAATAAATCATATTGTTCTTCACCAACATCATCTAATCTAATGTAGATTTGGATTTGACCATATTTATCTTGAATATGGAAGAAGCCAGCTTTACCTTTACGACGTTTTGTACGAATTCTTCCGGCAACTTTTACAAAGACTTTTAATTCTTCAAGTTCTTCTTTTGATTGATTAGCGTGCTCGGACTTGATGATTTTCGAATTAGAGGTAACATCAAATTTAGAACCAAATGGTTCTACTCCTTTTTCGATTAAATCTTGAACTTTATCTCGTCTAACTTGTTCTTGTTCTGTAAATTCTCTCATTATAATTCCTCCAAACTGTTTCTATTATAACACATATTTAGCAAAAAACTAACGTTTTGTGTGATAATTCTTATATAAAACTTTAGCTGTGGCTGGGCTGTCTTTTCCCTCTTTATTTTTAATCGGGGCAAAATTTTCTTCCCTATCACCTCTTAGAAGAGCGATATCGTCAAAATATGGGAATCCATCAAAAATAAATGATTCTAATTTATATGAATTGGGCTTGAATGGGATTATTTCCTTTCCTGATTCATCTAAATATGAGTTTTTCTTAAAAGCTATATGATATGGTAATTTTTGTTCTGATAAAAATTTTAAGGCATCAAGCGTATATAGATTACACATAATATGAGCTTCTTTGTATTTTAATTCGTTATCACTTGTAAGTTCATAAGCTATTTCTCTTGGCATTTCTGAATATTCGATTACTCTTGGATGTTTGTCATAGCTGCAGAAAAGTCCGACTTTTTCGTCTGGATAACTTTTTAATATTGTTTTAGATGCTATTTGAGAATTTTTATAGATGGCCATGCCTAGTAATACTGGATCTGTTTGTTTTAATAGGATATTGTCAACTCCACCAATGAAAATCCATTTAATTCCTCTTTTTTCCATATCTTCTAGACATCCATCGTTTTTAAGAGAGTTATAAGCCGATCCACTACCATCTGACGCTTTTTTGACATGATAATCTTTATCTATTAAAATTTGCCCTTCAGTATCGATTAGAGGTAAATGGTTTTGTTTAAAGAATATAATATCTTCTTTTGGATAATTAAAATAGTTATGATTTTCAAAGAAGATTTGGGTTAACTCGTTGTTTTCGGGACTAGTCATAATATACCAAGGGATAGTCTTACCTACTTTTTTATTTGTCTCTTCTAAGTTTTCTTTTAATACTTCGAATAAGAATTTTTGACTGCCGCCGATGTCTAAGCTATACGTCCCTTTAGGTCCAGAATGACCTAGTCTGGTTCCTTGGCCACCGGCCATCGTAACAACGGCATATTCGCCACTGCTTAAAACTTCCATGCCTAAGTCAAAGAATAATTTGTTCATCTGCGGATTTAATTCTTTTTTAACTAGATACGGCAGTTCTTTAATTTTAGATTCGTCAATTTTTATCTCTTTTTGACTTTCGTTATATGTTTCAAAAAATTCATCAAAATTTAATTTTTTTAAATCTGTCAATAAAGTTTTAGTATTTTGTGCGCTGGCGTTTTCTAATAATTTTAAAATTCGCGTTTGATTATACTTTTTTAAATTTTCAATTGTATTCATTTTTTCCTCCTGCTTTCTATATATTCTAACACAGCTTATTTTATTTGACAAATAAAAAAACCTAAGATTTGTTATTTTCTTAAGTTTTCACTAACCATTTCTTTAACTTCTGTTAGCTGTTTGATTCGCGAGATAATTCTTCCGGCTTTAATTTCTTCGATACCACTACTCGTAATGGAGAGATGCGTTTCTAAATTTTTTAAATCGAGGTTGGAAGTAAAAAAGGTTGGAAGTTTTTCATCCATGCGATACTGCAGAAGTGGACACAAGATTTCGTCACGTGACCATGGGGTTGTTGATTCGGCTCCAATGTCATCGATTAAAAGTAAAGGAACTTTCTTAAGGTAATTATATTTTTGGGAAAATTCACTTTTAACTGGAGAGTTAAAGCTATCTTTGAGATTTCTTAAATATTCCGGCCAAAAGACAATCGCACTTTTGATGTTTGATTTAGCAAGTTCATTAAACATGGCGGCGATTAGATAAGTTTTGCCGCAGCCAAAATTACCATATAAGTAAAGTCCTTTTTGGTGTTTGTTCTTTTTGTATTTTTTGATGAATTCAGTAAGCCAAAGAATGACTTCATAACGATTTTTATCTTGTTTGTAGATGTTTTTAAAACTGGCTTCTTTGATTTCTTCGGGAATATCAAAGAGTAATGTGTTGTCATGATATTTATTTTGTTTATCAAAATCTTTTTTACAGTGACACGGAACATAAGAGAATTCAAGCATATCATCGACAATCTTAGGCATGTAAATATAACCTTTTAGTTTGGTTGGACAGTCAAAATAGTGATGATTTGACGTACTTAGTTTATAATCTTTGAACGATTCTAAAAGGTTTGAAGTGTATTTTTTTAAGGTTTCTCTTTTTAGTTTTAGATTACTGACAAATTTTTTGAATTCTTCATCTTTTAGAGCTTCGTCAAATTCTTCGTCTAAGAGGTAATCTAAACTTTTAGATGCTTTTTTGTTTAAGTTATCTGATACTTTTTGCATATTTTTCTCCTTTACAAGTTTTGAAGTTGTTCTTCAAGTTTAGCGATGTCTTCGGTAGTCGCTTCTTTAATACCGATTTGTTTATTGAACCAGTCTGGGGTTGCTTCTTTTTGAACTACTTTCTTAACAGCTCTGGTTTGTTTAGATTTGTTTTCCTTTTTACACAGTTCCATGGCATCTTCAACAGTTTTGATATTTTCTCTTGCCCACTGAGCAGCGATTGCTAAAATAAAGTTTTTAGTTAATTTTCCATCGTTTATTTTGAGAACGTAATCGATTAAAACGTTAACGACTCCAGGAGGTAAATTATAGTCAACTAGTAAGGTTTCTAAGATTCCGAGTTCTCTTTTACTTGGCCGAACACCTTTGTTTTTACCGGAAAGAAAATCATAAGGGGTCATTGTTTCAAACGTGTGAATCATTTTAGATTTTTTACTGTTTGAGCTTACTTGTTTTCTTAAGTATTCCGGTTGACTTTTATAGATCAAGCTTGGCGTTTCACCTTTATTTTCAAAGGTATAGTAATTATGACAGTTAGTCCTTAATTTTTCTTTATCGATGATATGTTTTTCATTTATGGAATTTCTAATTAGTTCACTTAAATCACTTTCTGATAAATTATAGACAAAGGCAAGTTTATAGATTAGATCTTTGGTATCTTTAGTGATTGATCTCTTATTTAATATTTCGCTTGGAATCATCGAAATAACGTTAGTTAAGTCGATTTTACTGTCGATTAGGATACCTAGTTCACTGATGTGTCTTATATTTCTTTCTTCACTATATGAAGGTGCGGATGTTATTTCAAAGGTGTCAGAGAAGCTGCACGATATGTCTTCGTATCCTTGAAGATTTATTTTGGGAAGAGAAAAATATTTGACTACTTTTTCGTATTCTTTGGTTCCAATATTACTTTCCAAAGTCACAGAGAGAATTGGGTTTTCTAAAAATTCTTTAGGATCTAACGGGGAGTATAATTCATATATGTAGTTGTTGACACTACCCTTTTTTAGATAGGTTTTAATTAGTCCTATTCCTTCTAATTTTTCTCTAGCGTCTAAGATATCTTCGAGTTTCAACCTGGTAATTGCCATCAGATTATGATGCGTGTTTTCGGTCGAAATAATTTGAGATGTATCTAGGTTATCCCATAGCGTGAGGTAGAGAGTAATGGCAGTACTGCCGATAACTGGTTGATAGAGTTTAGTTAAAACGATTCGCGAATCACTATTTAAAACAGTACAGTTTTTGACGATATAAGTGTCAGCTGGAAACAAAGATATATTTGTTTTAGCCATATTCCCTCACCTCTTTTCTAAATATAAGTTTATCACATTTTGAAGTATTTCTAAATATAAAATATAATTTTTAACATATAAAAACTATGAAAATAGGAATTTCATAGTTATGTATTTCATTTACTGAAGAGATTCAATTTTTTGTTTTGAAAGACCAGTATTTTTTACAATATCATTTATTGGCATACCGTATTTAAGTAAGTTCTTAGCTGTTTCGATTAAAGCATTTTCTTTACCGATTTTAATTCCAGTTTCTTTGCCGCGTTTTTCGCCAATTTTAATTCCGTTTTCTTCGCCACGTCTTTCACCATTTTTATAATAAGTATTTCTGATTTTTCTTTCATCTTCTTCGACTGAGATAAAATTTGCAAAATAATTTTCATCGTGTAACTTATTAACTTGCTTATTGATTTCCTTCATAAAATCATCACCTTTCTCTGCTAATTTTTCTAATTCTTCTTTTGGCGCTGTTATCATTTCCAGAAAGTTATATTCATCATCTTTATTATAACACCGACTGTTTATTTTATCTAGGTTTACATCATAAATATCTAAATTTCTAACTTTAAGTTTTAATGTATCTTTGTTGATAACCCGGCTAACACTTATTTCTGGCTGATTTGTGCCCAAACCAACTGTCAAATTTATTTGAACAAAATCTAAATTGTTATTATATTCCTCTCCTACTTTTATGTGACTTGCATAAACTAGAGCGATATAACTAAAGTTTCGTTCACTAAGACCATTATAATTATGACTATTTATTTCAATATTAACAAATAGAACATCGGCTTTAATTAGAATATCTAAATATTTCCCTTTTTCATAAATATTATTTTTGGTAAGTTCTGGGGATATAATTTTAAAGTTTTTAAATTTTGTTTTTAGAATTCGCTCTGTGAATTCTTTTAATAAATCTTCATTCCCTGGCGTGCAGAAAACTGCTTTAAACATTTTATCGTTAATAAGTTTGTAAAAATCTTTCTTTGTATTCATTTTTTGCTCCTTTCATGTAATTTTCTTAGAGGAAAAAACTTCCCTTCATAGATAATCATAGTGTGTCCACCCTCGATTTCCTTTTTTATTTCAAATTTTTTCAAAAAAATGAAAAAAACTATGAAAATTCATAGTTTTGACGACTTTTTATAAAATTAAGCTTAAAGTTCGACATTATGATATACATGATTTACATCTTCAACTTCATCTAACATATCAAGTAAACGGTTAAAATTATCTAAATCTTCACCTTCTAGGGTTACTTTGTCCTTTGGTAGATAAGTTATTTCATCTAAATCAAATTCTAATTTAGGATTTTTAGCAAGTAGCGCTTCTTTGATACTGTTTAAATCGTTTGGATTTCCATAGACGATTACTTCGTCACCTTCAGTTTCAATATCGTTTATATCGATACCGGTTTCAAGTAAGATATCTAAGGTATCTTCTTCAGATATTCCTTTGAAACTTACAACACATACATGATCATACATGTAGTTAACACTACCTTGAGCACCTAATTTAACGTGGCATTTGTTTAGGGCAGCTCTGACACTACTGATACTACGGTTTAGATTATCGGTTAGACAATTAACTATTAGAGTTGAACCGTTTGGTCCAAAGACTTCATAGTTAACTGATGTATATGTCTCGTCAGCTCCACTGTTTACTTTGTCGATTGCACGATTGACGATATCCATTGGAACTTGTTCTTTTTTTGCTTTATCGATTAACCTTTTTAGTGAAGGATTACCTTCTAATTCTGTTCCTCCGTTTTTGGCAACTTGATATATTTCTCTTGCATACATTGAATATAATTTAGCTTTAGCAGCTCCGTTTTTTTGGATACTGGCTTTTCTTACTTCATATGCTCTTCCCATGATACACTTCCTTTCTGCGCTTTGGTTAAAGCATCTTTTGCTGCTTCTTGTTCGGCACCTTTTTTACTATGGGCGGTACCTGTACCAAAGACTATGCCATCGATACTGACTTCAGCGGTAAATTCTTTGTGATGAGCCGGTCCGGTTTCACTAATTACTCTATATTCTATGCTTTTACGGTCAGTTTGGGCATATTCTTGCAAGGCTGATTTATAATCATCAAAGAAATCAACCTCATGATTTTCGATTAATGGAACAACGTTTTCTTTGAAAAATTTTTCAGCAGTTTTAAATCCTTGGTCTAAATAAAGGGCGCCTAAGAACGATTCAAAAATATCCGATAAAATAGCTTTGCTTTGTTTACCACCGTTTTCAAGTTCTCCATTACCTAGTTTTAGATAGTTATCTAGGCCTAGTTTTAAAGAATACTCCCATAAGGCAGTTTCACAAACATAATGCGCTCTTTTTTTAGTCATTTCACCTTCGTCATATTTATTACTATTATAAAGGTATTCGCTCATTAATAGTTCTAAAACAGCGTCGCCTAAAAATTCAAGTCTTTCATAGCTTTGGGTATTGTGCTCATTTGCATAAGATGTATGAGAAAAAGCAGTTTCATAAAGGCTTAAATTATTTGGTTTAATTTTTAATTTATCAAGTAGTTCCATAAAATCACCTAATTCATTATAGCACAAAAACCTTGTTTTTAGAAGTGGTTTAGTTTTACTTAGAAAATACAATTATATAAAATTTTAAATTCACCGTGCTTTAATGCTTTGCTTTTGATAATATTTTATATTTGAATTATACACAGGTCAATATTATCAATTTACTTTTAGGACATTTTTTAGTATAATGAAGTAGATGATAAAATGAAAAAGTTTTTAATCAAGTTAATTAAAGGTTATCAAAATATACCATTTATAAGTCATGGACTTTGTAGGTTTTATCCGACGTGTTCAAATTATGCAATTCAGGCAATAGAGGTTTATGGTCCTTTTAAGGGAACTTTTTTAGCGATAAAACGAATTCTCAGGTGCAACCCGCTTGGGGGCAAGGGATATGATCCAGTAATTAAGGAGGATAAGAAATGAAAAAATTATTTAGTATTTTTATTGTTTTGACTTTAGCGTTTATGTCGACAGGTTGTATTAAAAGAGATAATATGGAGGATATTACTATTTATACGACTAATTATCCAACTGAATATATTACCAAGAGACTTTATGGGGATTACAGTAAGGTTAAAAGTATTTATCCGGATGGAGTTAATATAAACGATTATGAACTTACGAATAAACAAATTGAAGATTATAGTAGTGCGGATTTATTTATATTTAATGGCTTAAGTAATGAAAAGAATTATGTTACAAGAATGAGAGAGGATAATAAAAATTTAAAGATTATCGATACGACTCTTTCGATGGAATACGACGATGGAGTTGAAGAATTATGGCTTGATCCTTCTAATTTCTTGATGATGGCGCAAAATATTAAAACCGGATTTAGTGAATATATCGATAGTTATTATCTGAATGAACAGATTAACGATGCTTATGATAAGCTTGATATCGAAGCTTCTAATTTAGATGCGGAGATTAAAGCGGTTATTCAAGAGGGAACGAGTAAAACTATTGTCGCTTCTGATAAATTATTTAAGTTTTTAGAAAAATATGGTTTGACTGTTTATGTTTTAGATGAAAACAGTGATGATTATCAAAAGACTTTAAGTACAGTTAAGTCGATGATAAGTAATGGTGAAATTCAAAATATTTATGTTAAAAGTAATGAAGAAGTCAGTGATGAAATCAACGATTTAGCAACAGAAAATAATTTGACGATTCAAAGATGGCATACTTTGGCCAATATTACTGAGGATGAAAGAAGCGAAAACAAGGATTATTTCTCTATTATGAACGATAATTTAGAACTTTTAAGATATGAACTTTACAAATAAAAGGATTGACTATTTGGTCAACCCTTTTTCATTGGCATGTTTTAGAACATATTCAATCTGCATTTCTATATCACTATAGCGATTTTTTAAAATTGAAGATATTACTTTTTCATTTTCTTCATCTGATGGAAGTTCACGTTGTTGTTCAAGTGACATAGTATAACTTGGTTTATTGCTGTCACGCAGGTGTTTAACAACTTCTTTGGCTGAATTTATTTTCGAATATATATCGAATATTTCTAAATCTTCAACATTGTCAGTTAAACAAAGTTTGAAAAGTTCAACATCAAATGGATACTCGCTTAACAATGTATTTATCACTATGTCATGGATTTTTGGTGAATAATCACCTCTTACAAATTTCTGATACATTTCGTCTGTTAGATTTTTTGACATAGCGATTAACTGATAAGCGTTTGTTATTTTGCTTTCTAACTCTTCATTTGAAAATGTTTCTAATTGATTTATGTTTAGTTTTTTTAAATCGATGTTCAAATAGATTAAAGCTTTTTGATATTCACTTATAAGTTTTCTTTTTTTCTTTTCTTCTTCACTAAGAAAATTTTGCATATAATCCCTTCCTTTTATAGACGATATTATATATCATTTTTTGAATTTGTGCAATTTCAAGAAAACTGAGATTATTAAAATAATTATTATAGGGATAATAATCCAAATGTTTTCGGAGAAGTATTTTAGAGGACTGAAATTAATTTTTTCAGTTAAATATACCGGCATTTCAGTTAACTTTTTGTTTTGATAGTAAACTTGCAGAGTTCCTATTTTATCCTCCACTTTATTTTGGGTGGTTATTTCGGATATTCCGATAAACTTATATTGAATATCTTTTTTATTATAGTTATTTGGCAAATACGATATTATGTTTTCACTTGGTTTAACGTTATAAAAATCTTCTTTTAAGTATTTGGTTTTAATTTGATAAACGGTATCTGTTTTTTTTGCTATTACTTTATTGCCGTAGTTATTTATGTAGTAATCGTATATCGTTTTAGCGTCTTCAAGGTGATGCGGGGATATTTTATCATAGGTGGCACCTGTTGTTACTAACATATAATTTACACCGTCTGCTTGAGCTAGGCTTGCAAGGCATAGACCAGCTCCTGTGGTTGTTCCGGTTTTCCCACCTTTAATGTAAGGAACAGAAATATCATATCTTTTAGCATTTCTTTGGATTGTGCTTTTGAAGGTCAGTTTACCATCAGTGGTTTGATATTTCTCAGAAGTAATTATTTCTTTTAAATCCTTATTTTTTAGAACTTCTTGAAATATTACCGAAATATCATAGGCTGATGAATAGTTATTTTCATCGTCTAGGCCTACTGAGTTTGAAAAGTGAGTGTTTTTGAGATTTAATTCTTTGACTTTATTATTCATTAAATTTATAAAATCGGCTTCTGAAGGTGCGAGATTATGAGCTAATGCCATAGCTGCATCGGCACCAGATGGAAGAAGGAGACCTGCTAAAAGGTCGCGGTAAGTTACTACTTCACCGTTTGTAAAGCCGGCGGTTACGAGATTTTTTTCGGCAAGGCCTTCAAGGTCTTCTTTTTTAATGATTACTCTTGAGTCCAGATTATCTACTTCAGATACGGTAACTAAGGCGGTCATCAGTTTAGTAAGTGAGGCAACTGGAATTTTTTCGTCTTTGTTTTTTTCGTATATTATTTCGCCGGTATCTAAGTTATATAAAACGGCTTCTTTAGAACTTATTTGAAAGTTTTCTTCAGCTTCAGGATGCCCTAATAATAGAAAAAATATGATGCTTAAAAATATTATTTTTTTCATGTTCTCACCTATTTTAATATTATCACATTACATAAGAAAAAAGAAGTTTTAACTTCTTGTTATTGTAAATATGGCTTTAAGAATTTTCCAGTATAACTTTCTTTACAATCTACTACTTCTTCTGGGGTTCCTGAGGCAACGATATTTCCGCCACCGTCGCCACCTTCTGGTCCAAGATCGATGATGTAATCAGCTACTTTAATAACGTCTAAGTTGTGCTCGATTACGATAACAGTATCCCCGCCATCGACTATTCTGTTTAAGATTACTAGTAGTTTTTTGATGTCGTCGGTATGAAGTCCGGTTGTCGGTTCATCTAGGATGAATAAACTTTTACCTGTTGGTTTCTTTTGAAGTTCTTTAGCAAGCTTGATTCTAGCGGCTTCCCCCCCTGATAAGGTTGGAGCAGGCTGACCTAATTTGATATAAGAGAGGCCAACGTCAGAAAGCATCTGTAATTTATTTTTGATTTTAGGATGGTTTTCAAAGAAGCCTAGGGCTTCTTCAACGGTCATTTCTAAGACTTCATAGATGTTTTTGCCTTTGTATTTTATTTGCAAGGTTTCACTATTATATCTCGTTCCATGACAAACTTCACAAGGTACATAGACATCTGGAAGGAAGTGCATTTCGATTTTTTTAACACCATCACCCCAGCAGGCTTCACATCTTCCTCCTTTGACGTTAAATGAAAATCTTCCTTTGTCGTATCCTCGCATTTTAGCTTCTTTGGTTTCGGTAAAGACGTCTCTGATATCGTCGAATACTCCGGTGTAGGTTGCTGGGTTACTTCTAGGGGTTCTTCCAATCGGGGTCTGGGAGATGTCGATGATTTTATCGATGTTTTCTAGGCCTTTGATGGTTTTAAATTTACCTGGTTTACTTTTGGTTTTATAAAGGTTACTAGCAATAGCTTTATATAGTATTTCGTTTATTAGGGTTGATTTACCAGAACCTGAGACACCGGTTACACAGATAAATTTACCAAGTGGAAATTTTACTTTGAGATTTTTTAGGTTGTTTTCTTTGGCTCCGACGATTTCAACGTATTTTTTATTTCCTTTACGTCTTGTCTTAGGTACTTCAATTTTAAGTTTTCCAGATAGATACTTACCGGTTAAGCTATTTGGATTTTTCATAACTTCTTCTGGGGTTCCTTCAGCTACTACTTCACCTCCGTGAACTCCGGCTTTTGGTCCGATGTCGACTAAGTAATCGGCTTGAAGCATAGTGTCAGTGTCGTGCTCGACAACGATTAAGGTATTTCCTAAATCGCGCATTTCAAGCATAGAATTTATAAGTCTTTGGTTATCTCTTTGATGAAGGCCGATGCTTGGCTCATCTAAGACATATAAGACACCTGTTAATCTTGAACCAATTTGCGTTGCTAATCTAATCCTTTGAGCTTCACCACCGGATAAGGTTTTAGCCTCGCGGGCGAGGGTTAGATATTCAAGACCGACGTTGATTAGAAATTCTAATCTCGAGTTTATTTCTTTGATAATCAGTTCAGATATTTTAGCTTGTTCCCTGTTTAGTTTTATTTTTTTAAAGAAATCATACAATCCTTTGATACTAAGGCATGTTGCTTCATAGATATTTTTACCACCGATTTTGACGGCTAAAACATCAGCTGAGAGTCTTGAACCGTGACATACTGGACATTCTAGTTCAGTCATGTAGTTTTCTATCCACTGACGAATCCAAGTACTTTTGGTTTCCATATATCTTCGTTCAAGATTAGTAATAATTCCTTCAAAATATCCTTTGGTTGTTCTGGTATTTCCCGTTTTAGATGTATAGTTAAAAGTCATGATTTCTGAAGATCCATAAAAGATGATATCTTTTTCTTTTTTAGTTAAATCTTTGAAAGGCTTGTCCATGTCGATTTTATGGTGGTGACAAGCTGTTTCAAGGTTAGTATAGGTTATATTGTTTTCGTCACTGCTATTGATGACGACAATCGCACCTTCATGGATACTCAGATCTTTATTGGGAACAACTAGATCTTCGTCGATTTTATATTTTATTCCAAGTCCTTTACATTCTGGACAGGCGCCCCAAGGAGCATTGAATGAAAACATTCTAGGTTCAAGAGTTGGAAGAGAAAAGTCACATTCTGGACAGGCATATGTTTCACTAAGTAGTTTTCTATCTCCCCCTACGACATCGATGATAACTTTTCCTTTACCAAGTTTGGTTGCTGTTTCCATACTTTCATATAATCTACTTCTGATTTCTGGTTTGATTACTAATCTATCGACAACTACTTCGATTGTATGTTTTTTGTTTTTATCTAAGGTAATGTCTTCGGATAAATCGTATTCTTCACCATCGATTAAAACTCTGACGTAGCCATCTTTTCTCAGAGAGTCAAGTAAGTCTTTATGGGTGCCTTTTTCTAAGGCGGCAACAGGTCCGAGGACTCTAATTTTAGTTCTTTCTTCTAAGGAGAGAACGTCATTAACCATTTCTTCTATACTTTGAGATGAGATTGGAATGTCATGTCTTGGACAGTATGGGATACCGATTCGCGCGTATAAAAGTCTTAGATAGTCATATATTTCGGTTACAGTTCCGACGGTACTTCGCGGATTTTTGTTAGTTGTTTTTTGGTCGATACTGATTGCTGGGCTTAATCCTTCAATACTATCAACATCAGGTTTTTCACTACCACCTAGGAATTGTCTAGCGTAAGCAGATAAGCTTTCAATATAGCGTCTTTGCCCTTCGGCGTAAATCGTATCAAAGGCAAGTGATGATTTTCCTGAACCGGATACTCCTGTCATGACTATAAGTTTATTTTTGGGCAGAGTAATGTCGATATTTTTTAAGTTGTTTTCCCTGGCTCCCTTGACTATTATTTGATCCATATTTATCGTCTCCTTTAAATAGTTTTAATTCTTCTTCGGTTAAGTTATAGCTTTTTATAAATCTTTCTTGTCTAAGTTCATTTACTTTTAGCATCATGGAAATGATTTCTTTTCTTGAAAGTATTTTGATTATTTCGATTCCTTCACAAACGTACATATCATAGTATCCATAATAGTCATCTTCATGAAGTTTAGCTTGTCCAAAGCTTTTGACTTTGGCGATTACGGAAATGTTTGGGTCGATAAATCTTAAGCAGTCTTCAAGGTTAGTACACATATGATATCCATTACCAAATGTTCCCCATTCGAGGCTTCCTTCAGTGTAATATTTTTTGCCTATTTCGAACTTTTTTCCGTATCTATTAGTTAGGTCTTTATTAAATCCTTTATAGCCTATTATCTCCATGTAACCACTTCCATAAGATATTATATCAGACTTGTCAAATAGTCTATAAATATTTTACTTATCAAACAAATGTTTGTCAACATTGTTTTTTTACTACATATAATTTAAATGGTGAGAAAATGATTGAAATTTTTTCTTTAAGCCATTTTTTAATTATTATTTTTTTTATTATTCTACCTATATTTTTGGTTAGATTTAAGCTTAGTTATAAAGTTTTAATTTTCTTATTATTGTTTTTAGAGGTTTTAAGACTCGAGGTTAATTTAGATCATTTTGAAATTAACGAGGATTTATCTTTACAACTATGTTTTATTTATCCTTTTATTGGCGTTTTGAGTGTGTTTTTTAAAAGCAGTTTATTTAGAGATTATTTAGGTTCTTTTGGGTGGTTTTTTGGGGTAGTTGGAATCGTTTTTAGTAACCCGAATCCTCTATTTTCTTTTAGCACGTTACATCTATATTTTTATCATAGTTTAATGATTTTAATCTCATTTTTGATTTTAAAAAATAAAATAACGACCTCTTTCCTACCTTTATTTATAATTTTAATTGTTCAAATATTTTTTACTTTTATAGTGAATTTTATAATTGGAAACGGATGTAATTATATGTTTTTAAATACTTTTTTGTTTCCTTATGATAAGGCCGTTTATAAGGTAAACATCGATGTTTTAAGTATGCATGTTTTTGGGAGTTTATCTTACTTAGATATTTTAGATAAAATTTATGCTTGTTTGGGAGATGTTTATTATGTTTTTTTAATAAGCTTGTTTTCAACAATTATTTATATAGTCTACATTGCCAGCTTAAAAATAGTCACAAAAAAACCTTAGATTATTCTAAAGTTTTAGTCTTTGGGTTTAAAGATGAGGGCAAGAAAGAATGAAACAACGATAGCGGCAGTAATGCCAGCAGAGGTTAGATTGAACGTTCCGCCAAGAATTCCCATAAATCCTTCGGTTTCATATCCGGCTATTTCTCCATGAGTTAACATGTGACCAAAGCTAGTGATTGGTACTAAGGCACCGCCTCCGGCCCAAAGGATTAGTTTATCATAAATGTTAAAGATATCTAAGAAGGCTCCTAGGCATACAAATATAACGGTAACGTGGCCTGGGGTAAGTTTAGTTTTAGAGAGAATAAACTGAGCAATGGCACAAACTAGGCCGGCAAATATAAATGAATTAAAATAGATCATCCTCTCACCTCCAAACTTACGGCATGAGCGATTGCCGGGATAGTTAATTTTTGATTAGCCATAGTTTGACTCATGAGAGCACCAGTTGCGACTAATAAAACTTTTTTTAATTTGCCTTTTTTCATTTGGTCAAAGATATAGCTATAAGTTACTAAGGGAGCGGTTGCAGGTCCGCTTCCACCGGCGTTTACGGGCTGGATGTCTCTATCGTAGAGCATTAAACCGGTGTCGTTACAATTGCCTAAGGTTATGCCATATTCACTTTGCATATATTCTTTTAGAATTTTTAGACCATATATACCGAGGTCGCCGGTTAGAATTAGGTCGTAATAATCTGCGGTTCGGCCTGTATCTTTTAGGTGGGTATAAATTGTTTCGGCAGCAGCTGGGGCCATGACGGCGCCCATATTATAAACGTCATTTATACCGAGATCAACTACTTTACCGATTGTCCCCGACTCTAGTTTAATGCCTTTCTTTTTAGTAGATAATAAGGCAGCAGCACTGCCGGTACTTGTAAAGGTCGATGTTTTAGGTTTTGGTCCACCGTATTCGACTGGGTATCTGAATTGTTTTTCGGCAGCGTTGTTATGGGAAGACGTGAAGGTTATTACTTTATTTAAACCGCTGCTTACAAGGTTTGCGGCAATGATTAGACCTAGGGTACTGGTGGCACAGGCAGCATAGATACCGATGAATGGGGTGTCTTCTTTGGCCATGGCATAGTTCGATGCGGTTATTTGGTTTAAAAGGTCCCCTCCGATGAAGGCATCGATTTTAAAATGATTGATTCCTTCTTTGTTTAAAAGAATATCGATGGCATCGTTTACAAGTTTACTTTCGGCTTGTTCCCAAGTTTTCATACCAAAATAGAAATCGTTATAACTTTTGTCAAAGTATTTACTCAGTCTTCCGTTTGATTCGTAAGGTCCAGTGACAGTGGCGGTTTCGTTTATGTAGATGTTTTCGAATTTTATGGTCATGCGAGTCCAACCACCAATCTAATTACGCTAAAGAGCCAGCTAGAGACGACACCAAAGATGATAACGGCTCCTGATAGTTTTAGCATGTTCGCCCCGATTCCGGTTACAAGTCCTTCTTTGCGGTATTCAAGAGCTGCGCTCATAGTTGCATGAGCAAAGCCAGTGATTGGAATTATAAGGCCACATTTGCAGAAGTTTACCCATTTGTCGAAGAAACCAAAGCAGGTAAATAGGCAGCTTAGGGTTATGAGGGTTACAAGCATACAGACTGTCGCACTTTTAAATGGAATGTCTAGTAGGTTTTGATAAAATTCAATTAAGATTTCGGCGAGGACGCCCATTAGGCCACCTGTGACAAAGGCAACTAAGCAGTCATAAAAGGTGTTTTCTTTTGGGGTGTTTTTATCGACGATATTTTTGTATTTTGTTTTTTCCATAATTTACCTCCTAAGGTTATTATGGAATAAAATTTTCTAAGTATACAAAAAAAGAGAAATTAATCTCTTTTTAACAACTAGGATTTTGTTTATATTCATAAAGATACTTCTTACCATTCCAAGTGACGACAACGGATCCCGTAAATGTTTTGTCTTTTTTCTCCGCTTCTGTGCTTCCTTCTTCATAGTTTGGATTTTGGATGTCCTCGCTTGAAAGCAGTCCGGCTGTTTGCATGTCATTGATGCTGATGCATGTTTTAGCTCCATTTGTTTGATTTGGAAGTTTGGTAGAATTTTTAGACATATATTTACGAGCTGTATCCTCAATTAAGGTGACTTGTTCGTTATAAGCTCTTTCTTTTGAATTATTAATGGCTGTATTGATTGTCGGAATGGCAATCATAGCAATTAAGCCAAGTAATACGATGACACAAATTAATTCGATTAAAGTAAATCCTTTTTTCATATTCTTCACCTATTATTGATTATAGGTTAGAATATGTCTTTTGTCAATTTAATTTGTGTCTTAATTTTATTAAGGTTTTACGTTCTTTCCTTGAAACATCAACTTGTGTTATTCCAAGGTTTTTGGCTACTTCGGCTTGTGTTAAGTCTTCAAAATATCTTTCTTTCATAATGGTCCTTTCTGGCTCTTCGAGATTTTCTAGTTCTTCTTTAAGAGCAATCAAATAATCGTTATCACGAAATTTATCACCGATTATTTCATGTTTAGATAGTTCATCGCCAGTTAATTCGTCTAAGCTTGTACAAGAGATTTGATAACTTTCTATTTTGCTTATAAGTTCGAGTGGAAGAGATAGAAAGTTACTTATTTCTTCGTTTGTCGGTATTTTCATTAGATTTTGAGCGAGTAGGATTTTAGTTTTATCGATTCGAATTTTTAACTGACTTATATCTTTGCTTAGTTTTATTTGTCTGTTTTCTCTAACGTATTCGGATATGGAACCTAGAATATAAGGATAAGCATAGGTTGTAAATTTGGTCCCATAAGATGAATCGTAATTTTTATAAGCTTCAATCATACCTAAACATCCGGCTTGAAAGAGATCTTCATCAGGTGCTTGATGTTTAAATTTTTTCGCGATACTGTAGATTAATTTTTGATTTTTGATTAATTCTTCTTTTAGGTCGATAATGATTCCTCCTTCTTTAAGAAAGAGAGAGCATGTTTATAGTCGTTATCTTATTTAAAATTGTTTTATTTAATTTGAGGTACGTTTGGGGACTAGCCCAAATTGTGGTTTCACCATGATTTTTTATAGTCAACTTGTAACACTTTATTAATTCATTTAAACCTTTTTGACTTATTGAGTTTAGTTCTGAAAGGTTAAAAATAGTGTTTTTTATTCCTATTTTTTGAATAAATAAGGTTACTTCTTGCTGAAATTTAGAAACCATTTTTTCGGTAAAACTTCCTCTTAGGGTTATAAATAAGATTCCTCTTTTTGAGGTTATGTCAATATCCAACATATCATCACCAAGTTTATGGTACCAGAAATGTGTAAAGGTGTGTATAGTTTCGACAAAACTAGAACTTATTTTCATTTAAAAAAGTTAGAGTTTTAATTCTAACTTTTGTTTTTCTATTGAAGTGATTTGATTACGCATGGTGAAAGACCTGTTGCTTTGGCGATGTCTTCAATATTCATTTTTAAGGCAAGTAAATTCTTTGCTGTTTCGATTAAGGCGTTTTCTTTACCGATTTTTATGCCATCAGCCCTACCGATTTCAATTCCGTCGGCTCGACCAATTTCAAGTCCTTCATTTTTCGCATATTGTAATCCTTGACTGCGTTCAAATTCATCCATTTCTTCTTTGTCGTAAAGTCCGATAATTCCATCGTCGTTACTCATCGCTTCAATTGTTTTCTTTAACATCATAAGTTCTTCATCTCCTTCTGATACATCTTGTAAAACACTTATTTCATCGGTTATAAGCATTACAAATACTTTTTCAAGTCTACTTAATTTGTCTTTACCTTCATTATAATACTTATGTAAGGC
>DVFV01000030.1 GCA_018713045.1 Candidatus Coprosoma intestinipullorum
ACCATCCCTCTTACAATAATTTTTTATTTTCTTATATAAATCATTAATCTTTCTATTATCATCGCTATCTAAATAATGATAAACTTCTTCATAATCACAGTCTATATTATTCTCCATAATCACTTTTTTTATAAGATTACATGCCTCAATCTGCGCCTTTATGTAATCATCAATATTATCTATATCTTTAAGTATATCTTGTAAATAAGTGATCTTTCCAGTCGACTTTGTCGTAACTCCATTACCAATATAGTTTTTTTCTGTTAAACAAACTTTATAACCCTTATCTCTCAAAAAATAAGCTGTACTAAGTCCCGTTATCCCTCCACCAATTATCAAAATATCTGTTTCAATATTCTCATCTAAAAAAGGCTCCGAATTTACCTTTTTATCACGCCAAATAGAAATATTTTTCATTTAAATCACCATTATTACTATGAACATTTTTTCAAAAAAAATAAGAGAAAATTTTAAACTTTCTCTTATAATAACGTAAGTATACCACAAACAAGTAATACTAATAAGAATGCAATTAAGGCAAACTTCCAAATGTATTTCATCCACTGTTTATAAGAAACATTAAATAAACTTAAACCAGCGATTAAAACTACACTTGTTGGGAATATTAACATTGCAACACCGTAAACTGATTGAACAAGTAAACCAGCGATTGGAAGTGTTGTTGCATCATATCCACTGATAAATGAAGACATATCGTAAAGTAAATAATATAAATCATTAAAGAAGAAACTTCCGATAAGACTTGCTGCACCAGTGAATACTACATTGAATCCATCTGATAATTCAAATATTTTGGCATTAATAGTATCGACAATAGTTCCAGTTTGTGAAGACAAAGCTTGATAAACAACTGAGAAAATAACACTTGCCAAAACTGCGTAAATTGCAGTTGGAAGCCATTTCTTAACTCCACCGATAAATGCTTCGATATAGTCGTTTACCTTTACTTTATAAAGCCATGCAATAAGCATTGAAGCGAAAATCACAAGAGCAATAAAGTCGACATTACTCCAATAACCAAATTGACTTGAACCACTAAATAAATGTTCGAAAATTGGGAAATCTCCAATTTTAACCTTCATTATATTGTCATATAGGTTGTTGAATACATCAATACCAAATGCATAATACCAATTATACATTCCGAGAATTGCCACAATCATAGTTAAAACTAAAATAACAACAAATGGAATTCCACTAACACGTTTCTTTTCAGAAACCTTTTTAACATCATGAGCAATTGCTAAAGCTTTAGTATTAGTCTTTTTACTAGGCTTACGACCACGAGTTGAACCTGTAGTTTTTGAAGCAGTCTTCTTCGTAGTTTTAGCAGTTGTCTTACTTTCTGTTTTCTTAGCAGACTTCGTAGTAGTTTTCTTAGTCTCTTTTACTGTAGCTTTCTCTTCTTTTTTAGCAGAAGCTTTAGTTTGAACCTTTTCTACCTCTGGTTCTAAAGTAACTGGAGCCTCAGCAGCAGCTGCCATCTCTACAGTTTCTTTCTTCTTTCTTCCAGCAAATAAAACTACCATAACTAATGCAGCTGTTAATAGAACAAGTAAGATAACTTTTGCCCATATTTCAGTATTCATGTCTTCTAGATATAATAAATTCTTAGTATAACCAGAAATATTAAATCCGTAAGTAGAAGCGATTGAACCGACAAGTAAAGCTCCAACAGTTGAAGCTAAAACTGTTACCTTATCGTAGTTCATCTTGAAAAGTACAGCCGCAAAAAGTGGTACTAACAAGAATAATGGTAAAATTAAACCAGTTACTGAAGATAAAACAGCAAAGAAGATTACAGTTATTGCTAAAAATAACTTAGTTCTTTTTTCAAATCTAATATGTAACCAATCTGTAACTTTATCTAAAGCTCCAGTTTTTTCCATAACTCCATAAAAACCACCGATAACCGCAAATACTACTCCATATAATGAAAAAGTAACAAACGCATTTACTGGCTGTGTAAATATGTCGATAATTCCTACTGGATCAACGTCATTAGTTGTTAAACTTCCATTGTAATAAGTTCCTGTTGGAATAATCCAACTAAGTACAACAAAAAATAAAAATGATATCCCAAGTACCTTAAGTATTTTTCTTTTCATGTTTTTTTACCTCCCAGTGTCATTATATCAAAAAAACCTTATAATATAAAGGAAAATTACAAAAAATAACATATTTTCATTATTTTTTCACAAATTTAAAAACTTTTGTTATAATAATATCTGGTGATTTTAATGAACTTTCCTTATTCAAATACTAATAAAAGATATCATACATTAGACTATTTTTTCAAGCAAAAATTTGGCACAAAAGTATGTAAAATAAGCCTAAACGGAGGATTTACCTGTCCCAATATCGACGGAACTAAATCAACATCAGGCTGCATTTATTGTTCCAAATCAGGAAGCGGTGAATACGGTGGCAATCCCGAAGAAGATTTAATAACTCAGTTTAACACAATAAAAAAAGTTATGGACCGCAAATGGCCAAACAGTAAATACATAGGCTACTTTCAAGCACGCACAAATACCTATGCCCCAGTTTCAGAGTTAAAAGCCAAATACGAACCAATCTTAAAACAACCTAACGTCGTTGGTCTTGCGATTGCTACAAGACCTGACTGCATAACCGATGAATGTTTAGACTATTTAGAAGATTTAAATAAAAGAACATTTCTAACAGTCGAATTAGGCCTTCAAACAATTCATGAAAAAACATCTATCCTAATTAATAGATGTCACGATTTAAAATGTTTTGAAGACATGGTCAAAAAACTCCAAAAAAGAAAAATATTTACTGTTGTTCATATCATTAATGGTCTTCCATATGAAACCAAAAATATGATGATTGAAACAGTTAAATATTTAAATAAATTAAACATCGATGGCATAAAAATTCATATGCTGTCAGTCTTAAAAGATACCCCACTTGAAAAGCTATACAAAATAAAGCCATTCCACCTACTAACCGAAGAAGAATATGTCGATATAGTCTGTGAACAATTAGAATATTTAAATCCTAAAATAGTTATCCAAAGACTAACTGGTGATCCAATGGAAGAAGAACTAATCGCTCCATTATGGCTTCCTAAAAAAATAAACGTCTTAAATGATATCGATAAAGAAATGGTAAAAAGAAACATTTATCAAGGTGATAAAACAAAAGCAAAAATAATATAATAGAGAGTGTAAAATAAAGTGTGTCAGTTTTTGAAGCAAGATTTTTTTTATCTTATTTCTCAACTTACACACTTTTCTTGACATACCCAATCATGGTCAAAAAAATAATTTATCAAAATATGCCCCTCCCATTTAACAATTAATTGGGAATTTTTTATATTTCAAAATTCGTCCCCCTCTCAAGTTGATATTATTGCCCCCCCATTTTTTTGTCAAGAGGTTTACATATTTTTTTAATTTTCTTGTAGATTTTCGAAATTATTTTACCCACAATAAAAAAAGATATCTCAATTAGATACCTATTTTCTATCAATAAACCAGTTTTCAGAAATATCACAACTACTACTTGAAGGTGGTGGTGATGGCTTATCCATCTTGATTAAAACAGGAACATGAAAAGCATTTCCAAATGCAATACAATTACCAGGCTGTAAAACCCTAAGTCTCTTAACAATTTCATTTGTAATATTTGGAACCATATCCCTTATATACTGAATATCACGAGGGTGCAACATCTTAAATATCAAGAAATTATTACACTGTGATATTGAAGTTTCCGACAAATCAGAAGGTCTTTGCGAAATAAGTCCAAGTAAAACACCATACTTTCTACCCTCTTTAGTAATTCTATCGAAAATATTATAACCAAGCAAATTAATATCATTATCGTTTTGTACATATCTATGAGCCTCTTCCAAAATAATATGGAAAGGTAAAGAAGCCCGTCTCTCTAAATTTTTCGCATATTCAAATAATAGTTTAGAATATATTTTCGTAATCGTTTTAGCAAACCTGTCGTCAACATAATTGATATTAAAGTTGATTATCTGAGCTTTTCTTCCATTATCAGCCATTAATAAACTTTTAATATAATCATCTCTCGAAATATATTTATCGCACTCAAAGTATTTTGCATAATCACCATTTAACAAGTTGTGAAGTCTAACCTTTAAAACATTATCTTCATCGTATACCTTATCACTTGTAAGTGCGCCCTCACTGATTAAAGCAAAATCCAAAGCAATTTTAAAATCCTCAAGTCCATACTTAAATGAACCATCTGGCATCTCAAGCTCGATTGAATCATCTTTAAAAGACTGCATAAAATTTGTAAGAAGCTCCATCTCTCTAATTTTTCCAGAAGCATCAATAAGTAAACATTGCTTAAGTGGTCTTGCATAACCAGGTTGATAAATGGTTGTCTCCAAATTTAAATCTTTTGTATGATAAGTTGATAAAATTGAAAAAATCTGATCTCTTATCTGCGAAGAATTCTTACCAGAAGACAAAATATCTAAAATAGCTCTTGCGATAATATCATTCTTTTGTTTAATAACCTCTTCCTCATCTCTCGCAAAAACTCCAACTAACTTAAGTGCTTTTTCAATAATAGGAAGCTGATTTGTTGACTCGGCATTGAGAAGAAGTGCGATATCATCAGTTGTCAAAAGCCAAAGAGGAATTTTTAAAAGTTCCGTATCAGATATATTCGTATTAGTCGTATAAGCCTTAAAACTGAGTTCCGGTACTTTCTCGTTTAAAGACTTAAAAGCCGCATGATACTCGCCATAAGCATCAAAAATAAAAATACTAGCCCTATAAGCAACCGTTGACCTCTTATCAAAAATACTTTGAATAAGTCTCGCAACTCCCCAAGACTTACCACTACCAGTTGACCCAAATATCGCAAAATGATTAGCAAAAAAATCATTTATATTAAACCCAATTCTAACCCCTGGATAAATTGGACTCTCGCCAATAAATACATCCTTTCTCTCGGTCGGATTATCAACACTTATAATCATCGGAATCTTCTCTTTTGAAATAAGTTTAACTGAAGCTCCAAAAGAAGGTTTTCTCATAACCCCAAAAACAAACTCGTTATTGATAATTTGGCCCATTAAATTTACATAAGCCATGCCATCTTTGATATCGACAATTTCTCCGACAAGCATGTCGTTCGCATCTTCCATTACCACGTGCAAATTAACTAAATTTTGAAATTTATTAAGATCAATATTAAGTTTAACTAAAACTGTATCTTCCTCGATACCTATTATTGCCCCTAACATATATTCATCACCTACTATAATTTTATCACAAACCATCGATTATTCAAACATCACAAATAAAAAAGAAATCATAAATTTAAACAAATTAGATTTCTATTAAAAATTAATCTTTTCCATTGATAACTGATGAAATAGGAATAATAAAATTTTTTTCATCCAAATGCATTAAATCATCATAAAGACAAATAATCCCTCCAGTACCCACCTTTTTATTAACTTTAGAAAGCAAATCAAAATTCTTTATCATAGATTTATTTGGTGAAGCCGTCTTCTTTATTTCAAATGGATACAGTGTATTATTTTTATAAAAAATTAAATCTATTTCATTCTTATCTTTATCCCTATAATATGACAGATTGGGCCTAATCCCTCTAGCGTTATAAGACTTTATTATTTCACTTACGACATAAGTCTCCAAATAATGACCTGAGCTAGAACTAAGCTGCAACTCTCGTGGACTATCCCATCCAGCTAAAAAACAAGCAAGACCAGTATCCATAAAAATTATTTTAGGAATATGTGTAATTCTCTTTAACTCTGATGACATATAAGGTTCAAGCAAATAAACAAGTCCTGAAGAAGTAAGAATTGAAAGCCAAGATTTAGCCGTCGGCACACTTATTCCTGCATCATTTGCCAAAGCAGAATAATTTAATTGTTCTCCAGTTCTTGATGCCACACTAACTATAAACTTCTTAAAAGAGTCTACATTACCAACCTCTGTAAGCTCTCTCACATCTCTTGAAATATAAGTGTCCAAATAACCTTGAAAATATATATTAGAATCAATATTACTATCTTTATAAAGTGCTGGCATTCCACCTTTATATATAAGTTCATATAATTCATTAACATCTATTTTTTCTGCCTTTTTTAAATTTAATGGATCGAATAAAACTTTAGATGTATTTCTTTTGATTTCCGAATACATAAAACTATTTAAATTAACTATGCCAACCCTACCAGCTAAAGACTCAGACACGTTTTTCATAAGATGAAATTGTTGTGAACCAGTAAGCCAATACATTCCGTTTTCATCACTTCTGTCAACCTTCATTTTAATATAAGAAAATAAATTTGGTGCATATTGCGCCTCATCTACAAGCAAAGGTGCCGGATGTTCCTCCAAAAACAACTTAGGATCATCTATAGCTTATTGCTTTAAAAAAGTCGGTATGCTTACTTTAAAAAAGTCGAACTTTTTTTAATAACTAAAAATGCATATCACTTTTTATAATATGCATTTTTCAAAAATTACCCTCTAAAAGTATATAAAACACCCTTCGGTAAACCTAACCTTACCTTACCACTCTTTTTAAATCTAATAAAACCAAGACCTTTTATAATCAAATCAGCACTCTCTAAAACATCTATATCATAATATTTAAAATTATCGGTAGACCGTTCCTTATAAAATCTATTAATTTTCAAATCATTAGACATATAAATAGTAATATTATTATCATCCAAATATAAACTTGCATACTTATCTATAACCATCGTCTGCAAAGATTTAACCTGATAAATAATCGGTCTAATCTCTGTCCTCGGAATAATACGGCGAAGCTCATCGCCACTAACCAAATTATAAATACTTCCCTCATCTATAAGTCCAGGTGTATCGATTAAAACAAGATTGTCCGTAATACTTATATAATTTAAATCGATAGTCGTTGACGGTAAAATACTAGTCGTAATTTCCTCAGCCCTATTTCCATAATTTTTTAAAAACTTATTTATCAAGCTAGACTTACCCGCATTCGTAAACCCAGCAACATAAACATTCTTACTCCTCTTATATTTATTTATCATCTCTAAAAGTGCATCTAAATTATAATTATTTTTAGAAGAAACCAAAATCTTGCCTACTACATTCAAATCACATTTAATACTATTCAAAAATCTCTCTTCATAAAATGATTTTGGCATAATATCTCGTTTAGTTATTACTAAGATAACTGGATTTTTTATCTTAAACTTTGAAATATCATCTAAATTCAAAAAATCCGTCACTAGTAAAACCAAATCACCAGTCTTCTCTATCTCTTTGACATTCTCTAAAAACCTCTTGCCGTCGGCATCTATAAATGAATATTTATTATAATGTTTTATCTGAAAACATCTCTCACAAAACTTGTTATCTAAACTTCTAGTATAACCTTCCTTGTTCTTATCCTCACACTGCATTAATGCTCCGCAGCCCAAACACTTAGTCATAATACCTTCCTTTACAAAATAAATCATGGTCTCGAAGACTCTTCATCACTTTTCTCTCGTGACGTCTATTTATCCTCGTCAAAACAAAATCCTTTTTCGAAATAGGTTCAATTAACACCGTTGTAATCCCAACCTTATTTCCAACCTTTACATCAGTCATCAACTGATCACCAATAATAGCTACTTCGCTAGCTGTAAGATTGTACTTCTTAAGTAATCTCTTAAGTTTATAAGTAAAAGGTTTAAACGCACTACTGACCCCATCGACTCCAAAATAATCCTTAAAACCACGGAGCCTAATCATTGGACTATTAGTATATATAATAACCCTAAAACCTTTTTGCTTTAAACCCGTAAATAATTCTTTGGCCTTTTTAGGAGGAACATTTTCATGTGAAGGGACAATCGTATTATCGAGATCAAACAAAAGACACTTTATACCTCGGCTCAAAAGCTTAGTATAATCGATTGTATATATACTTTTTCCGTAAACATCTGGCATATACTCTTCCATCAATATCACTTCCTAAATCTAATTTAATAATATCACATTTCACTTAATATAAAAAGTATAAGCCAGGATAAGCTTACTTTTTTAACGACTTAATCAAATACAAAAACGGTAAATTTAAAAATTCGTTTCCCTTATTAAAATTATGATCTTGACCCTTATACTTTATAATCTTAAGCTTATCGCTCTCATATTCTTTTATAAGCGGGATATAATTAACCGACAAATCCTTATCGCCATAAATCAAAAATAACTCACCATCGAACTTTTCAATTCCCTCTTTAGTTTTGTGCAGATTAACCGTTAAAGGAGTATTAATAAGCATCATCTTTCGAATATTTAAATTATCACATTCGTATTGAATTCCAAGCAAAGCCCCGCTAGCAACCCCCATATAATAAATCTCATAATCTTCATCAAAACAATCATCTATAAGCTCAAAATCTCGGTTCAATAACTTCTTGTCCATACTCTGACAAGCTGACACCACGACCGTAACACCATATAAATAGTTAGCCTTCCGGGCAATCTTTAAATAACGATTGTCGATGCCATAAATATTTGAATCCATCTCCGTCTTGATAAACAAAACCTTGTTATTTCCTAAAATAACCCCGTATTGATTTTTAAACTCTTGATCGAACTTCATAACCCGTTCTCTGACGTTTTTTTCAAAATCCTTTGCCGCATTCAAAACCAAATCTCGGCTCTTAAGCTCACCGATAAACTCCGGTGGAATATCGTCATAACCATAAATAATTCCCGCAAGCGCCCCCGTAAGTGCGCCTATCGTACTCGTATCTCCACCTAAATTAATCGCTCCAACAATTGCTTCAGCAAAAGAATTTGTATTTAAAATAACCCAAATTACAGCCTCCAAAGTATCGGCCACATAATCAGATGATTTAATATAATCGATATCCATCTTATCAAAATCTGTCATCAAAAACCTTTTATAACACCTTTTAGCATCAGCTGTAAACTTTGCATAAGTTAAATCTTTGATATATCTATAACTAGATACCTTATCAGCTCCATCTAAAATCAAATGAACATATTTACAATAAATAAAGCAGCCCATAACACAAACATCACTAGCATTCGTAATCATTGAAGCTCTCTTTACTGTATCATAAAGTTCATCATCGTCAAACATTTCATAATAAGAATATATCGCAATCGGTAGCATCCTCAAAAGTGAACCATTTCCATTGTCAGTCGTCGAACCATCAAAAACCTCTCTTTTTTTCAAATACCTCTGTAGAGCTTTTTTAGAAGTTCTTGGAATATCGAAAGCCTCGCCCGCAGCTGTATATTCACTCTTCTCCATAAAATTACAAAATCTTAAAGTTAAATCCTCATAATCCAAACCTTTAGCCTTAATAATAGAATCCATCGTCGCCAAAGTAAAAGAAGTTACACATCCCCAAGTTCCACTAGGTACATTATAACTACCATTACCTACCATCTCGGTAACTGGCTTTTCAAAAAGACTTTTTCTCTCCTTAAACTTAAGTGGAATTCCCATTGCCTCGCCAATTGCTTGACCCAAAACACTATCTAAAACCTTCGACACCTATATCTACCTTCTTGCTACAACTTTCAAACTATAAAAAAGTATTAACCAATTAAGCTAATACCTCAGTGAACACTATCTTGTTCAAAACTAATTATTTGGCCATCACTTGCCCTAACCTCATAATTATATTCTGTATTGTTATAAATAAACTCGATATCATAAATAAGCATATTATTATCATAATCACTTTCAAGCTTTGAAAAAATAACATTGCTTTCATCCAAATTATTTTCCTTCAAAACCAAAGCCTTTGCCTCATCAATAGTCAGTTCATCATTAGTATTTACCTCATTGTTAGAATTATTATTTTCGTTATTAACTGAATTATTTGACTTAACATAATTAGTATACACCAAATCTCCATCTCGTGCATCTATCTTAAATTCGTATTCTCTATTTTGATAATAAACCTCAGCCTCATAAACGTTTTCATCCATCTCTAAATCTATACTGCTAAAATGTAAATCGGAAACATCTACATTCATCTGTGAAGCAATATTTTCTCGAACCTGATCTTTACTAATATAAGTTAAATTAAAATAAAGAAAAACACCTATACCAATCAAGACAAGAATCCCTACTACTATCAAAATAACCTTTAAATACTTTTTCATACTGTCTCCTTTCCATGCTTCTCCATCCACTTCTTAGCATAAGGACAAGAACACTTCATCTTGTAATCATATATCTCACAGTATTTAACCAAAAGTTTCATAAAAGTATTAGCGATTCCTTGACCACGATATTCATCATCCACAAAAATATGAAAAACATCCAGTACATCCTCGCTAGCCTTTCTAAACTCAGCTTCTCCTTTAATTGCATCGTTCACCAAAAAAACGATCCTATCATCTAACATTTTATACATTCTATACATTCTATACATCTAACCACCTCATACGGTTACTAATAATTATAGCAAATTTCCCACGTATAGACAAGCAAAAAGAAAGATTACTCTTTCTATATATGATTAATTTGTGATAATGTCTTAAGTGTTAATTTGCGAAAATGTCCTAGTAGTAATATTATATGTCACCGAGGTGACATGAATGAGAAAGGTTGAATTAAGAATGAATGAACAATTTAAATATGAAA
>DVFV01000031.1 GCA_018713045.1 Candidatus Coprosoma intestinipullorum
CTTCTTCGGCTCCACTTTGATTCAAATTCTCTACTGCTCCTATATTAAATGAATGGCTAGTCATTTGGTCTTTAGCTGTCGAATTTATATTATTTACATAATAATCTTCATTTAAATATATTTTTATAGAAGAATCTTCAGTTACAGTTCCACTTTGTGAGCCACTTGGTGATGAGAATGTTCCTGATACGGCCGCATAGACTCCACAACCGTTTTGTGGATCTGTACAATAACTATTGTTATCTGTACTTCGATGATTTGCTTCATCGAATGCTCGGTTTGATAAAACATCATTTCTTATTATCTTATATGTTCCATCAGCTTCTTTCGATATTATTCTCCATGTTTCATTATTAAAAGTTATATAGTTATCTGGGTCTTGTCCTCTATAAATATATCTTCCTGGTTCGTACTCATCAGCATATAGTCCATCTCCAGATTCTACTGTTGGTACACTTATGCCTCCAATACTTGGTCCTTCTGGTTCTGGTAAAATACTTCCATCGTCTTGAACATAATTTAAGGTTACTGTTACTGTCGCGTTTAAATTACTTGGTTGATCTGTTATTTCTGGATTATATGTTACTGTTACAGTTAATATATCACTTTCGTCTGGTCCCAGTTTATCTCCTCTTTTTATTCCTGTAGTTTCAAATAATATTGCTTCGTTTTCTGATGTCTTTACATCTATACTTTCTAAAACCGCATCAATATCTCCTTGATTTTCTACCGTAATATCATACTGCATACTATCTCCTGGACTTACTAAATTTGTTTTAAATGTCACCGTTGTCTCTGTATGTGTTGGCTCTTCGGCATCTGTTGCTGCTCCTGCTAAAACACTACTTTGAATATCAGTTATAAGAACCTTCCACTCACTTGAAATATTACTTGTTCCATTAATTGTAAGCTAAGTTCTAAATGCTGCATATCCTGCGGCCATTACTAAAAGAATACTACATAGACCTAAGATTATATAGTTTCTTTGTTTAGTATTAAATCTTTGTCTCATATAAAAACACTCCTATTCTATTGTACAATTCCATTGTACACCCCCCCACACACAGAAAAATCAACTTTTCAGGGGGTATGTGTTTTTTGTTTTGCATAATTAATATACACAAATGATTTTAAAATAAAAAAATAATGGAATAAAATCTACACCATTATTTATCAATTTTTTTAGATACAATTTCAAATAATTTAGTAAAGAAATTAAACAGTAAAAATGCAATAACAAATAAAATACCTGTAATAGTAAGTAAATCTGGAGTAAGTATTACTATTGAGAAAAGTCTTCTAAATATTGTAATTCCGACGACAAACAAAGTGATTAAAAATACAAATAACGCTCTTCTTAAATTATTAAACGGCACACATATTCTATAAATAAGCATAAAACCAGTAAATGCAGTTAATAAAACACATAAAGTCGACATTTGATCCCCAGTCAGTTTCACAAACCAAGGAAGCATCATAATTATAAGTATATTTGCAACTATTGTAATTCCTGTTGGAAGTGACCTTCTTAAAACATTTAAAATAATTTTTCCATTAAGCCTTTCCCTATTAGGTTCCAAAGCTAAGATAAATGAAGGAATTCCAATAGTAACCACACTAGTAAGTGTTAATTGAATCGGAATAAATGGATAAGCTCTATTTAAAAACACAAATATTATCGCTAGTAACGTTGCATAAGTAGTTTTACAGAGAAATAATGATGAAGACCTTTGTAAATTGTTAATACTTCTTCTACCTTCTGCCACAACCTTTGGCATTGACGAAAAATTAGAATCTAGTAAAACAAGCTGGGACACATTTCGCGCTGCATCACTACCACTGTTCATCGCCACACTACAATCAGCTTCTTTTAATGCCAGTACATCGTTAACCCCATCACCCGTCATCGCTACTGTCTTTCCTTTAGCTTTTAGAGCTAAAATAATCTCTTTCTTCTGATCGGGTTTTACTCTACCAAAAATATTATATTCATCGACCAAATCTAAAATTTCTCTCTTAGTCTTACTTAAATCTATATATCTAATATTCTCAATTCCAACCTTTTCGGCAACTCCCGCCACCGTTTTAGGATTATCACCAGATATTAACTTTATATCCACACCTTGTTCTTTGAAAAACTCCAAAGTATCCCTAGCCTCAGCCCTGATTTTATCGTTGATTAAGATTAAAGCCATTGGCGTAATATCATCGGGAATATGTTTGTTAAGCTTCATCTTAGATTTAGCTAAAATAACAACTCTATTACTACTTGTATATTTATCTAAAACATCTTGAAATTCCTTTAAGTCCTTAATTACAATCTCTGGCGCGCCAATTACATAACTCTCATTTTCAAATGAAATACCAGACCACTTGGCTTGTGATGAAAAAGGAACAATTTCCAACACTTTTTTATCATCTTCTTTTTCAAACCTTTTAGATAGTGCATCCATCGTTTGATTATCGTTATCCATATGAAAACTAACTGACCCTAAAACTTCCTCTACTTCCTTTTCGCTAAACTTTCCTAAAGGAACGATTCTTGAAACATTCATCTCACCAGTCGTTAATGTTCCAGTTTTATCAAGACAAATTGTATCAACTCTAGCCAAAGTTTCAATACAATAAAGCTCTTGAACTAATACATTGTATTTAGAAAGCCTAATAACACTAATAGCTAAAACTGTACTGATAAGTAAAACAAGGCCTTCTGGAATCATTCCGATAAGTCCCGCAACTGTTGCCACAACCGCATCGGCAAAAGTATCATTTTCCCCAAGCTGACTTATAAAGAATAGTATTCCAATTGGAATAATCGCAATACCGACATATTTCAAAATCTTATTGATAAAATTCATAAGCTCAGAATTAACCTTTTTCAAATACTTTGCTTCAGCTGAAATCTTAGCTGTATAATTTTCATCACCGACGTGAATTGTTTCGGAAATTCCCCTACCACTTACGACAAAACTTCCAGATAAAAGCTCATCGCCTCTTTTTTTCGTAACCGGCTCACTTTCCCCTGTAATAAGAGACTCATTGACAAGCATCTCTCCAGAAAGCAATTTAGAATCCGTCACAATTTGATTGCCCGGTTTTAAACTAACTACGTCGCCTAAAACAATTTCGTGAATACCAATTTCCTTTTCCACTCCGTCTCTGATAACTCTAGCCCTAGTTTCGTTTAAAAGTGAAAGTTTATCGATAATTAGTTTACTTCTAATTTCTTGAACTGTACTTATTAAAGTATTACAAATAACCACACCTAAAAAAAGTAAATTCTTATAAGAATGAACTAAAAAAATAGCAAGCCCTAAACCTAAATTCAAAAAATTAAACAAAGTAAAAAAATTAGTCGCAATTATCTGTCCAATTGACTTTGTCTTAACATCAGTATTTTTATTGACAAGTCCTCGTTCCGTAAGTTCTTTAACTTGTTTTTCTGATAAACCTTGAATTTTTTCCATTAAAATCACTTTCCTAAAGTCATTTTACCATAATTACCTCGTAATTAAAATAACATTGTTGTAAGATTAAGGATATCTTAAGAATTATTATTTCCTTATTTTTCTAAATTATAAAAAATGTGGAAATTTAATCTTATTTATTGTATAATTTTTTTGAAAATTTAGGAGGTTACACACATGCAAAAAAGACAAAAAATATATGATTTATATTGGTACTTTGCCTATGAAAGACAAAACATCTTCTTAAAAAAAGAAAAAGGATTACCTGCTCCATGGACAGACGACCCTATTTTAAGAGAATATAAATTTTGTAATAGTTATAGAGTAAATGATAGAGTAAGCCAGTATTTACTAAAAAATGTAATTTATAATGGTCAAAACTATAATTCTGAAGATATGCTTTTTCGAATAATTCTATTCAAACTGTTTAATAAAGAATCAACTTGGGAATTGCTTTTAAAAAATTTTGGAGATATAACTCTTAAAAACTTTAACATAAAAAAATACTCTAAAGTATTAACTGAAGCCATTAATAATAAAATATCTATTTATAATGATGCCTACATCAGCTGTGCGACTAAAGCCTTTGGTTATAACCACAAACACGATAATCATCTTGCTCTACTAGATAAAATGTTCAATCAAGATAAAATTCAAGACAAAATAATTAAATGTCAAACCATGGAAGAAGCCTTTAACATTCTTAAAAGCTATCCTTTAATTGGAAATTTTATGGCCTATCAATTAGTAACCGATATAAATTATAGTAACGTTGTAAATTGGTCAGAAAACGAATTCACTATAGCCGGTCCTGGATCGATTAGAGGTATCAAAAAATGTTTTGAAAATAAAGGAAATATGACAAATGAAGATATCATAAAATATATGTATAATCATCAAGATGAAGAATTTAAAAGGCTACACTTAAATTTTCAAAGAATTGGTAATAGACCTCTCCAATTAATAGATTGTCAAAATATATTTTGTGAACTTGATAAATATTTAAGAAAAGCCGTTCCAACTTTAAAATCAAATCGTACTCATATCAAGAAAAAATACACACCGAAAAAAGATAAAATAAATTATATTTATCCACCAAAATGGCACATAAATAAACAAAAAACGAACTAAAATAAGTTCGTTAAATTACAAAATGGAACGATTAAAGTAGATATTTACAACCTTCTTCCAATAACGAAAAAGTACATATAATCTTCCGGTGTTAATAATATACCATGATTTTAATATTTATGGAATATATTTCATTTAAATTTATAATCTTTTTAGGCCTTTTTAAATACTAAAATTGCTTTTGCTGTTCCTGTAATCGACATGGTAACTAATTCATAACCTTCTTGTGACATTTCATTAGCTTTTTTCTCTACTTTCTGTGCCATATCATCTGCTTTTGGAAAATATTCTATAACAACCGTTTTATACATTTTAACACCACCTATATCTTTTTTTCTTCATTTGCGCCTTTATTCAGATATACACTACCTAAACATATAAACACTGACCCGATACAAAAATAAACAACACCTGAACTACTATCACCATCCTTAAAAAAGCTAATCAATGAAACTGTGCTAGCAGAATATCTTTTCATAATACTCTTAAAATTATTAAATAATTATCTACTGATTTTATCACATTTATAATATTTAATTACATTATTTTTTCGAAATTCATTAAATATACTTTCCAAATATTTTTTCGTTTCAAATACTTTGAAACTTCTTGAACCCATTTTACTTTACCATACCTACAAACCACTAATTTATTCGACAATATCATCACCACTATTTGGATTGCATTCTAAATACTTTTTTTCAAACTCAGCATCATTATACATTTTTTTTAAATGAGTATAGGTAGATAGCAATGTATTTATAACATCTAAATACGTATGATTTGGTTCATTTCTTGATACTGAACATTCAATTAAAGATTGTGAAAATTGTGGATAAGTTAATCTTACTAAAGAATCTAAATATTCAAAATCATCTTCTTCGTTAATATAAGATACATTTTTATAATCCAACATAATTCTAAATAAATCTAAATATAAATCTTCTATCATATTTATAATCTCTTTGTATTTTTCTCGATTATCTCGGTCATATATATCTTTTATTTCCATATAAAATTTCTCCTTCTCCAAATTACTGTTTCATAAAAAATACTAAACGATAACTTATCTATAAGTCTCTTCAAGTTCATGTTGTTTTTAGAAGACACACTTAATTTGTTCTTTTAAATTTCATCTACCAATATTTTTCCATCTTTTATAAACATAGAGCCAGATTGATGAAAATAAAATTCAATATTTCTCTCATGAGCTTCTAAATATAGGTTATTTACCCTGTCATATTCTATCGGTCTAACATCTCTTTTAAGTGCCATTTCTTGATTTTCTATTGAAATACTAATATGAACATGATCCCAGCCATCATTCCAGTCAGCTAGAACACACTGAGATATTCTTTCTTAAAATCAAAAGCCATAACTAACATCTCCAATCTTTTCTACAAACTTGCTATTTATCGTTCTGTTTAGATAATTATAGCATAAAAAAACAGAAACTAAATTAGTTTTGTTTCTATTCTTCAAAAAACTTATATTATAGATATTTTGTAAAGAGTTATAAATGAATATTATTACGGTCATTTGCCGACTTAATTTGTACCTAATTAACAATTTTAAAATAAAAACCCTTGAAAAACAAGGGTAAATTACAAAATGGAGCCACAGTCGAGCCTATCTCGAACTTTTGCTCAAAACAAGATTGATAAATATCAAATCTATTAATATTTTACTAAATTACAATAAAAATATCAATGCTATATGTCTGATTATTTAAAATTTTTGAGATTTAAATATTTATGATAAGTTTTTGCAAAATTATACCTTATTGAATAAAAAAGTTGATAATGTGGATTAATAGTACTGTTAAAATTGGATTCTTTAATGGATTTATATATATCATTTTTAATTGTTTCACTATTAACAAAGGTAAATATTTCTTCTAAACTT
>DVFV01000032.1 GCA_018713045.1 Candidatus Coprosoma intestinipullorum
TTCGTCTTGCGTAAGTTTATTAGGATTAAATTCAACACGCATATTACGTCTATCCCAACTATCTGCTTTCACTTTGTCATATTCTATATAAACTTTTTCTTGAAGCGCTTTAGCTTTAAATTTTGTTTGTAAAATATCCCAAAGTCTAATTTGTGGTTCAATACTCATAAATTTTGATAATTTTTTTGCATTATCTGTATTAAGATTTCCAACAATTGTCATAGCATCAAAACTTGATTTTGGATAGTTTTGTACCGGAATTTGTGCACCTAACCGGCTATTAGAGTAGCCGGTTTTAGAAAAAAATGAATTTTCATGTTCTGTGCTTTGATTTGAAAAGATTTCTTGCTCTTTTTTACTCATAAAAAATCGACTCCTTAATTTATCTAAGAAGTCGCTCACCCAAATATATATCTTGAAGAATAAACTATTATCGTTTAATATCTAGATATACAAAAAATTGCAAAACACATACCATATGTTTTTTAATTGGATAAGTCGCTATCACAAACTTTGGACGGGGAGTGAGCGGCTTCTTTTTATTTGTTTATTAATATAACACTATCACAAGACATGGTCTAATTAGATCATGTCTTTTTTATTAACATAATAGGCCGTTATCAGAACTACACAAACATTTTCTGTAATAATCCTTTTTTACGTTCTTCCAATAATTTAATTTTATCTGATTGTCTATTTATTCTTATTTCAAATGTATTAAAAAAATCTCCAATTTTATTCACTACATTCCAGTTTACTTTATTATCATTATAGACTGGAAATTTTACTGTAGAATCCATTATAATTGGCCCAGAAAATTTTACAGACCAATTATAGGATTGAGTTAATTTTTTTAGTGACTCCATAATAAAAATATGAGAACCTCTTTTCAAATTTTCATTATGAATAACCCTCATTACATTAGAAGTAAAAAAATCCATCTCTTGAATAAACATAGCTTCAGGATTATCAATAGATATAGTAATACTTCCTTTTTTAAATAATTTTAATTTATTTTTATGGTAATCTAAAGTATCTTCGGATATGTGCATAAAAACTCCGTTGTTTGTTGTTTGAGCAATAACGTACGGGATATTTCCTTCTACCAAATTTGTTTTAGGTAATCTATTTCCACTTTCTATTTTTGAGAATATATCTTTAATTTTAAAATTACGCCAACTATAATCCGTATCACCTTTTTCGTTCTCAAAAAGAAATTGACGAGAGAAAATTTGTTGCATATATCCCTTTTTCTGTTCTTCTAATTTCGCTAACTTTTGTTCCTCTAATTCAATTTGTCGGTCAAGTTTGCTAAAGAAATCTCCTATTTTTTTCTGTTCTTCATATCGTGGAATATTGAGCTTTAATTTAGAATATTCTTCACTATTTATGCCAGGTTGACCTGATCTAACAGACATTACTTTAACCCAATTTTCATAGGAATTAGTTAAAGTGTATTGGTAAATAAAATCAGGGTAATAGCTTTTCAATATTTCAAACTTTATTAAGAAACCTGCAAAATAATAATCATACTTCAACTCATAATTTTCATGAATATAAGTTTTACCTGTACTCGCTCCTGTTCTCGCAAATAAAATATCTTTGTCCTTTAACAAATATTTTTCATTAACAATACTTGGAGATGTGAAGTTTCTACTCATTAGCTTTCTACTTTTATCTTCAATATCTGTAATACGTACATATACGTCCTTATTATTAAACTCTACTGCAGAAGCACCTACACCATACATAGGTCTTTTGCTGATATCACCTAATACAATTTTTTTCCATGGCTCTTTAAATCTTGGAAACCTCAAATCTGGTTGAATTCTAAACACCTCTTTCTTATTCTTATATCTTATAGTATCAAAATTGCTTTATTCCAATTTCCTTATTGGTCGGAACCTACAATTCCATGTGATGTTGAGTTGGTACTTTCTTGGGATTAATCCCAATTCAAGTCCAACCAACTCGCTAACTAGTTAGCTATCACATTCCATTTTTCCAACCAATAAGTTTTCTCGGCATAAAAGCGTCCTTTTGCTATAATAGACACATGCCAAGTATCTGTAAGATTGCATAAGCTCATTGCTTATGCTTTTTTTATAATGTAAAACCATTATCTCTATCTCTTTTAAATTCAATTTCAGATTCTTTCTTTTCATGTTTTTTTCTAAATAGTTCTTCATCACTTTTATCTATCGTCATCATTTCTCTAATTTTAGGACTATCTACACGACTATCAATTTGATTTATGATTTTGTGATATATATTCTCTGTAACAATACCTTTAATCATTTTAAAAACATTATGCATAAATTTAAAAGATTCCTTTAATGCCTCGTCTTTTCTTTCATTTTCTTTTAATAATTTATTATATCCATCAGCTAAGTCATTAAATTCATAAATTAAGTCTTCGTGTTTAACACCTAATTCTACTAATTCATCATCTTTATCCATATACTTTTGATTAGCTTGTTTTAAGGCTTTGCCACTTTTGACGAACTCATAATCTTCCGAAATATCTTGAGCAGCTTTTATCTGTTTCTGAAATTTATTGAAATCTTCTTGGCTTATTACA
>DVFV01000033.1 GCA_018713045.1 Candidatus Coprosoma intestinipullorum
ATGATGTTATTAATTGGGGCTTTAAACGTAATTGTAAAATTAAAATAACTAAAGTCTGCGGTTATGATTCATTATTAGTGTTAGATAAACAAAGATACAAATGTAAACATTGTAATCTTACTTTTGTCGCTAAAACTAATGTTGTTGATTTTCATAAACAAATTTCTAATGATACCAATTTAAATATCAAATTAGAATTAATGCAAAAAGGTACTGAAAAAGATATTGCTAGAAGAAACAATGTTTCTACTAATCATGTTAATAGAATTTTGGACAGTATTTCAGAAGACACTCTTATTAAAAACAACGGTTTCTTGCCTACTATTTTAGGTATTGATGAATTCAAAGCGACTAAAGATACTAAATCTAAAATGGCTTTTATTATTGTTGATCAAGTTCATGCTAATATCTTTGATATAAACAATAGTAGATTATCTAAAGATATTCAAAATTATTTTAATAGATATTCAAAAAAAGAAAGAGACAAAGTTAAATATATTACTTTAGACTTATATAAACCATACTATAAAATTCTTAAAAAAATATTTAGAAACGCAATTTTAATACCTGATAGATTTCATATTGTTCTTCAAGTTAGAGACGCTTTAGATAATACTAGAATTAAACTTTGTATTAAATCTAATCCTAACTATAAGAAACTTAAAAAATACTGGAAATTAATTCTTAAAAATGAAGATGATCTTTCTGATCAAAAAAGATATTCAAAATGTTTTAGAAAAGAAATCTCCCAAACCCAGATTGTTACTTATTTAATTAATACTGATAAACAATTTTATGAAACTTATCAAATTTATCAAGGTATTTTAAAAGCTATTAATACTCGCGATAAAAAGAAGTTTTTAAACATTATTTATCACCATTCTGATAATATATCTCCATACATGAAAAAAGCTTTAAGAACATTTAGAAACATGGAAAAATATATTGTTAACTCATTTGATTACGAATATTCTAACGGTATTACTGAAGGTATGAACAATCTTATTAAACAAATTAAACATTCTGCCTGTGGTTATAGAAAATTTAAACATTTAAAAGCTAGAGTTATGCTTATTAAAGGTTTACTTAATCCAATTAAAGCACAATAAAAGAAGGTCTTTAATGACCCTCTGTTATATGTCCAATTATCACTAGTTTTTGGTTTGACCAACACTACTTGACATTGAACCCTTATTTGATTTCGGCAACTTTGACTTTATAGTCACCGTTTGGACTTGCAACAACAACGGTTTCACCTTGTTTATGTCCAAGAATAGCTTTAGCGATTGGTGAGGCGTTAGAGATTTTATTAGCAAAAGGATCTGCTTCTTTAACACCAACGATAGTGTATTCGTCTTTTTCACCATCTTCTAAATATTCTATAACAACGGTACTTCCAACAGATACTAAATCTTTGGCACCTTCTTTGATTACAATGGCATTTTCAATCATTTTTTCCAATGTAACAATTCTGTTTTCAGTGTCTGATTGTTCACTGCGGGCTGCATCGTATTCTGCGTTTTCGCTCAAATCACCTAAGGCTCTGGCTTCTTTTAAAGCGGCGATGACCTTTGGACGTTTTTCCGTTTTAAGGTAATCTAGTTCTTTTTTCATGTCAGCTAGGCCTTGTTCGGTTACGTAGAACTCTTCGCTTTGATCCATTTTTGTTTCACCTCAGTTCTTTGTATTTTTTCTTTCAAAATGATACTACAGTTTTTTTTCTTTGTCAACACATTTTTAACATATAATCTTTTTTGACAGGTTTAGGCATTTTTATATAAACTATTTGTTTTGGATGCCTTACAACTTCAAGGGGATTTAGGTCTTCGTCGTATAAATCTGTGACAGTCAAATCAAATTCATCGCTAGGTCCAAAGGCTTCAATTTTATCGCCTTTTTTGAAGTAATTTCTTTGCTCGATTTTAGCTAATTTGGTTTTTTCGTCATAGTCTAAAACGATACCGATAAAGTCTTGGTTAGTTTTTTCTTCTCGGCCGTTATAGTACTGAACGTCCTTACTATAGTCGCCGTTAAAGAACTGAGTAATCGAATCTCTATTGGCAACTCTTCTTAGGGTCTGTTCATATTTTACATTATATGTATAATCTTCTGGATTTTGACAATATTCATCGATGATTTTGCGGTATGTCCGAACAATTGTCGCAATATAGTAAGCTGAACGCATTCTTCCTTCGATTTTAAAGCTATCAGCTCCAGTTTTAATAAGGTCTGGGATATATCCCGCCATCGATAAATCTTTGGTACAGAAGGTAAATGGTTTATCACCTTCTAAATGATCGTCTCCTTCATATAGATCAAAGTCCCAGCGGCAGATTTGACTACATCCACCACGGTTGGCATCTCTCCCGGTTAAGAAGTTAGAGAGAACGCATCTTCCACTATATGAGGCACACATGGCTCCATGAATGAATACTTCGAGTTCGATATCGACGTTTTTCTTAATATCTTCAATGTCCTCTTTGGTACATTCACGAGCTAAAACTACTCTTTCTACTCCTTCGTTTTTCCAAAATTCAATTGCTTCTTTATTTAAGCTTGAGGTTTGGGTTGATAAGTGAAGGGTTAGATTTGTATATTTTTTAGCAATTGGAATGATGGCTGGATCGGTTATGATTATCGCATCGACGTTTAGTTTATCTAAGGTTATTAGATACTCTTTTATTTTAACTAGTTCTTTATTGTGCATGGAAATATTAACGGTTATGTATACTTTTTTGTTTAGTTTATGAGCAAATTCAACGCCTTCTTTTAGTTCTTCTTCGGTTAGGTTATTGGCGTTGGCACGTAAATTAAACATATTTCCACCTAAGTATACGGCATCCGCACCGTATAAAAGGGCGATTTTTAATCTTTCTAAATCCCCGGCTGGGGCGAGTAATTCTGGTTTTTTCATGTTACTTCACCTTGTATATCGTATCTTCAAACATAAATCCTAGGTTTTTAGGGTATTTGTTTGGTTTTTTATTTTTATAATCTGTTAATACTTCTTTAAAGTCTTTAGTTTCAATAAAGTTACTGTTAAATACTAAGTAATCTACGTTTTTAAAGTCTTCTTCAGTAGCGTTTAAAATGTATGAAGAATAAACTGTCGTTCCTAATTTTGTGTCTTCGATTAGATAATCATTTCCTTCTTTAGATAGTTTTGCTTGTCTGTCATTTTCTTTTATGTCGAATGTTTCAACATAGTTTTTTACTAAATGTCTACGGGATGTGAACATAGGTAGATAACCAAAGATGTTTACAAATAGTTTTGATTTACTGTTTTCTTTGATTTCTAGTATTTCTCTTTTAGTAAGTTCAGATGAAAGGTAGGCATACTGCGCGCCTTTTTCATTCCAATAGTTAACGGTTCCATAGTTAGTGGTTAGGTGCTCCTGCGCCCAAACTAATGGGGTTTTAAAGTTCATTTTCTTCTTGAGGTTAACTATGGAAATGTCGTAGAAGATAATTCCACTTATTTTTAGCTTAGTAAGTTTAGTTAGGGCCTCTTTTAGTTTAGGTAATTCATCATTATGAATGTTTTTATTAACTGAGACAAATATTTCTCTGTCTAGTTTTAAGGCTTCTTCAATTTCTTCTAAGCTAAAGGTATGTCGATAGTTAATGCTTAGGCCAGTTAGAGGCATGATATAGGCATCGACTAGGTCATTTATTTCTTTGGCTTCTTCTAAATCATTTATGATAGCTGTTATTTTACTCATACTATCCCCTCCTTTTAAGCGATATAATTATATCAAAAAAAAGTAGAAATTTCTACTTTTTGATTTTATCGTAAAAGTTGGCAAGGGTAACTAACATGTATGGGACGAGCCACAGGTATAGAATACCAAAGGTAAATATACCTAAAACAAACCAGCCAAAGAAACTTAAGACAAGAAGTATATAATCGTTTTTATGTCCTTCTATCATATCTGTACTTTTCTTAAAGATTTCGACGATGTGCATGTCATTGTTATCATATAAAATGAAGTATGTTTGAGAAAAGCAGATTAGAAGAATTATAAAGAACAAAGGTATAGCTAGGCTTAGGGCAATTCCGATTACTATCATAAATGATGACAGTAGGAAGTTTAGGTCTGTTTGATAACTCGTAAATACAGATAGTGAAGTTACAGCGACTGTTTCAAGTAAAACAAAGGTTATACCCATGATGTAATAAACTATAGATATTCCTAAGGCTTTAAAGAAAAGGTCTGTTCTAGAGAAGAAGTCTTTAAAGCTTGTTTTTTCGTTACGTGCCGTTTTGATGGCTATTTGAATAAAGCCCATGGATAATAATCCAAAGAGAATTAGTCCTAATATCCAACTTAATGGCTGGTCAGAGATAATCGCACCAATAAAGTAACAACTAAGTCCAAGTAACGATAGTATAATAAAGGATATAACTAATGGAAGATAATGTTCTCTTAGGCTGTTAGAGGATCTTCTTTTTAAATCTTGTCTATTCATTTTTATGCCCCTTTTCTACGGCTTACGGTAATTCCATCACCGATATTATAAAATTCTGTCGTGAATTCTTCGTTTGATTTGAGAAAGTCACGATATTTATTTATTTTTCTGACTAAGGCCCTGAGGTTTTTACTTTTGATTTCTTCAGGGTTTTGAGTCAGTCCATGAAAGTTTAGATTGTCAGAGATGATACTTCCACAATCTGTTAGATTGTTTTTATATTTTTCGAAGAATTTAATATACTGAGCTTTAGCTGCATCGATAAAGATCAAATCAAATTTACCTTCGATATCGATGTCTAAGGCGTCAGCGTTTATTATTCTGATGTTTTTATCCAGGTTAAAATTGTGAATATTTTTAACCGCTTCTAAATATCTCGGATAATCACGTTCAATGGTTGTGACGCGGACATTTTGGTCTACTAGAGCCATTTGAATGGCCGAATATCCAATAGCAGCTCCTATTTCCAATATATTCTGAACTTTGTTTTTTTTGATATACTCTTTGAGAAATTCTATGCCTTCTTTTTGCATGATTGGAATGTCTCTTTCTTTGGCATAGTTTTCGAGTTCTATGAGGCCCATTTTCCTTGTTCCTTTAACTTTGCAATTATTTGTTCGTGCTCGTTCGCAGTACGAGTAAAGTATACTTTTTTGTCGGTGTCGGCAACAAAATAGTAATAAGAGTTTTCAGTTGGATTTAGAGCAGCTTCAATAGCACTTAAACTTGGATTGTCAATCGGACCAACAGGGAGTCCACGCATTGAGGTACATCTTGTATTATAGCCATTGCAATCGTTTAAATCTGATTGAGTTAATGTTTCAGAGAGATTTTTTCTAGCAGCATAGTAAGTCGTAACGTCACTACCTAATGACCAGTTATTGTTAAGTCTGTTATAGAAGACGCCGGCAACCATCGCACGATCTTCATCTGTTTCAGCTTCTAATTCAATTAGGGAAGCTAAGGTTATTATTTGATGAATGCTGTAGGTATTATTTTCTAACTGTCCTCTATATGGTTCTAATTTACTACTGGTATTATCAAGCATTTTAGTAATTATATCTTCAGATGTTAAATCATCAGGAGAAAAGTTATAAGTATCTGGGAACAGATAGCCTTCTAGTGCGTAATAGATTTGGTCATTTAAAACTTCATCTGTCAAGAACCAGTATTTTTCTTGAAGTGATTTTACGTATTCTTTGTCAGATGCTTTATTTATAAAATCATCTTCAGGAATTCCAGTCTTTCTTTCGACAATATTTGCAATTTGACGAATATTTAAACCTTCTCTGAAGGTTATTTGGACTTCGCTATCTGATTGGTTGGATTTGTCGCTTAATATTCTTATAATTTCTGAGACACTCATGGCTTCGTTAAGTTCGTAAGTACCACTAACTAGAGTGTTACTTGGTCTATTTAATCTTAAGTATAGTTTGTAAAATGTTGTGGATTTTATTAAATTTTCTTCTTTTAATCTTTCAGCCAGTGAAAAATAATTGTCTCCTTGCTGTACGACAAATGTTTTTGGCGAAGTATCTGAACTAACGGCAGATATTTCACTTCGATAAATTGCCAGTAAAATGAGCAATAAGACAATTATTAAGACGAATAAAAATATTAAGCATTTGCGCAGGGATAGTTTTCTTTTTTTCAAGTTAACTAATTAGCTGAGGCAGCTGTACCTTCTTGGTCAGCTTGTTCAACTTGTTTCTGCATCTCGTTTAAGATTGTTTCAACCGTTTCCCATTCTCTTTCAGTTTCAATCGGTTTTAATGGAAGTGCTGCAAATTCATTATCACTATATGATTTTAAATCTTTTGGATCATAAACTGAAGCATATACTCTAGTGTTTCCTTCATCATCGATTGAATGGTCAGTGTAAGCTATATAATTCTTTTTTGTTTCTGGTGATTGAAAGCAGAATAGTGCTTCGCAATCTATTTGTCTTCCGTCTTCATCGACAGCTTTAAATTTTAATCCTTCGTTAGTTTCGTTCATTTTTCTCAACCCTTTCTTTATCTAAATATGTCTGTAAAATGATATTGGCAGCTAAGCTATCTATTTTGGCTTTGCGTTTCTTTCGGGACATTCCTTCTGAAATCATGTAAAATTCAGCTTCTTTAGTAGATAATCTTTCATCTTGAAGTTCAACGGGAAGATGAAATTTATCTTCTAATTTCTTTTTGAATTCTAAGGTTACCTCAGCTCGGGGTCCGATAGTTCCATTCATGTTTTTTGGAAAGCCTAAAATCATTTTTTCAATAGATTCTTTTTCTATAATAGTGGCTAGTTCAGTTAGAGCTTTATCGTAATCATCATCGTCAAAGTGAATAGTACAATATGCTCCAGCAACTGTTTTGGTCGCATCAGATATCGATACGCCTAAGGTTCTAGTTCCTAAATCTAGTCCTAAGTACTTCACTCAACCACCCTCTATTACAATATAATTGTACCATTTATTTTTGTTTTTGTATACAGAAAAGTTGGTTTTTTAAGATTATGTTGGATTTACTTAAAAAAAGCAAACTATTTTTAGCCTGCTTAGCACATTCCGGTTGTAACTTGGGATATGTTACTATAGTTAAACATTTCACCCGTGTTTTCTAATGTCCAACCCGAACCAACATAAACGGCTTTTAATTTTGGCGTATCATAAAACATACTTACGCTATTTGAAATATTTTGGGTATTAAAAGAACACAGATTCAATTCTTCTAAATTATGGCATCCTTTAAACATCTGATAAATCGACGTTACATTTTCCGTATTAAAATTACTAATATCTAATTCTATTAAATTATTGCATTCATCAAATAACCAATCCATAGTTGTTACTTTTGATGTATTCCATTTGCTTAAATCAAGAGTAGTGAGCATTTTACAATATGCAAATGTACTATTCATATTACGTACATTTGATGTGTTCCAATTTTCCACATCTATTTGCATTAAATTTTCACATCCAGCAAACATTTGAAAGATATCAGTAACATTGCTTGTATCAAAGTTATCACCAAAAATAATATTTGTAAGCTTATTATTAATTACGGTATTGTTATTGTTATCATACATGTTGAACATGTTTTTCATACTAGTTACATTGGATGTACTAAATGAACTTATATCAATTGTTTCAATATTCGTACACCAAGCAAACATATAACTCATATCTGTAACATTACTCGTATCAAAATTATTATTAAAATTTATAGATTTAAGTTCTCTAAAGTCTGAAAAAAGACGTGAACTTTTAGGATTGGCAATCACCCCATTTTTGGCTCCGATATATAAATCATATTTTGTATTATCTTCACTATTTTGAACAACCCAAGCTTTGACACTCCCGTGTTTTTGATTTTCTGACACATTCCAGCTTTCTACTGCATTACTTGGAATTTTATTATTATCTAAAAACGTTACTGTAACAATGCGATGTCTATAAAAATCTGTATGAAAATCACCTGTTTCATTTTCAAGCCATGCCTTAATTACTCTAGACGGTTCTTTGATGTTTCCTTTGGCATGAAGTGTTATGTTTGTCGAAAAGGCCGCGTAGCCACTTGTCATTATTATTAGAAATAGAAATACACTTATGATTATTATTTTCTTCTTTCGCTTCTCTCTTTTTCTTCTTATTTTACGCATAAAATCACCTATTTTATTATGTACAACTCCATTGTACACCCCCCAATAATGTCAACTTAAGAGGGGGTATCTGTTTTGATTAAAAAATGATTTTGCTTAAATGAAACATTATTGATTTTATAGAAATCTATTAAATTTTTTTGTTTTTTAAAAGGTCTTATTTTTCAACGGTTTTGATGATGGTGTCAAATAAAGGTTAACTTTACATTTTTGATTTTTTGAATTGTCTATTTTTTGCATAAATATTACCTATTATAATTGACTTTAAAAGTCTTTTATAACTATTTGACAGTGTAAATAGAAGCTATGTCAATGAGGTAAGTTTTTTTCTTAATAATTTCTTAATTTATAGCTAATTTTAGGAGTTTATGGTATATTATTTTTAAAGGATGGTGGATATGTATTATAAAAAAAGAAGAATAAAAAAAGGTCCGATTATTATTTTGGTAGTTGTTGTTATTTTAGTTATTGCAATTATCGTAGGAATTAATCTATATAAACACTATACTAGTGATGAATACCGACTCGGTCAGGCCGGTTATAGTGAGGATGAGATTAGTGATATTTTAAAGATGGATAGAAAATACATCGATTATGCGATAGAACATAAATATGAAGATGATTTTATAGCTTTGGTAAATGAAAAATATTTCATATGGAAGAATTATAATGAATATATTAAGTATATAGATGATGTCTATGGTGATAAGAAGGTCGATTATAGTTTAGTTGTTTCTAAGATTAACACAAAAACTAATTATGATCCTTATACACACACAGAAGATACTGATATGAATATGAAGAATTCAATTTTGGTCAACAAATATTATCATCTAGCTTCTGATTATGCACCTGACGATATTGTCGAGATGAGTAATTGGTATTCTTATCCTGGTAATAGAATTAGAGAAGAAGTTTATAACGCATTTATCGAGATGTTTAATGCGGCTAAGGAAGATGGGATTACGTTAATTGTCAATTCTTCTTACCGAACTCATGATGAGCAAGAAGAAATTTATAATGATTATGAGAGCAGTCAAGGAAAAGCATATGCGGATAAGTATGCGGCTAGACCGGATTATTCTGAGCATCAAACGGGACTTGCTTTAGACATATTTACGCCTGGTGCGGGAATGGCTAATTTTGAAGAGACTGATGCGTTTAGATGGCTTCAAGAGAATTCATATAAATACGGATTTATTTTAAGATATCCTGAGGGTAAAGAGGATATTACCGGTTATAGTTATGAGGCATGGCACTACCGCTTTTTGGGTAAAGATTTGGCTAAAAAGGTTTATAACAGCGGGCTTACTTATGATGAATACTATGCTTATTATTTAGAAAAGTGATGCTTATGAAAAAAATTATTATTTGGGTTATAGGAATTATATCTATAACCCTTATTCTTTATATGATAATAGTAAATCCTTTTAGTGATGAATATAAAGTCAAAAATAAATTTAAAGAGATTGGATATAGTGATAATGAAATTTCAGAGATTATGAAGGTTATTCCAGAGGAGGATTATAATATTATTTTGAAGAGAAATTACAACGATTCTTTAATAGATATTATTACGGCAAGCGGTTTTAAAGAAGAAAAGTTAAATGAATATTTGGATTATTATGAAAAAAACAGTGAAAACGATATCGATAATATTATTACAATCGTCAATTCCGATTATGATTTAGCAAATTATCCGGCTTCTTCGCTTTTGACAAAGTTAGTTAATGAAAAATACTATATCGATAAAAACGTGGCAAGGTATTTGGATTATGGAAATACTCACGAGGTGAGTACGAGTAAAATTGTAAGTTTAGTTAATGCAAATGTGGATTTGGGTTTTTACAATTATACTAAGGAGACTAATTTAAACGATGGTAATTTGGTTTTAGTAAATAAGTTTTATTATTTAAGTGGAGATTATGAACCGGATGACTTAGTTAGTTTGAGTGGCCAGTACAATGGCGGGGTTAACAACAAAATGAGAAAAGAGGCAGCTCAGGCTTTTATGAGAATGGTCGATGCGGCTATTTTAGATAATATTATCATCAAAAATTCTTCAGCTTATAGAAGTTACGATTATCAGGTTAAACTTTACAATAATTATGTTAAAAGAGATGGTAAGGATGCGGCAGATATTTATTCGGCAAGAGCAGGATTTTCGGAACATCAAACGGGATTGTGTACGGATATAAACGTAATAGATTCTTCGTTTGAAGGAACAGAAGAATCTAAGTGGCTTATAAATAATGCTTATAAATACGGATTTATTTTAAGATTTCCAAAGGGTAAGGAAGATATAACGGGATATAAATACGAGCCTTGGCATTATAGGTATGTCGGCCAGGAGGCAGCTAAAGTTATTTATGATAACAATCTAACTTTAGAAGAGTATTATGCATATTATGTAGATAATAATTAAAGTATAAGGATTTAGTTCCTTATACTTTTTTTATGTAAAAAAAAGAAGCTTTTGGCTTCTTATAAGATATTTTTTAAGACAAATGTTTTGGTACGAGACATTTCTTTTAGTGACGTCATAACGCCCTCGTTACCGATACCTGAATGTTTCCAACCACCGAATGGCATTTCAAATGATCTAAAGAATGAAGCTCCATTGATAACTACTCCACCACACTCTAATTTGTCAGCTACATATTGACAAGTTTTTTGATCTTTAGAAAATACACATCCACATAATCCATAGCTAGATTGGTTAGCTATTTCAATAGCTTCATCGATATCTTCATATTCAATGATTGGAACAACTGGTCCAAAGATTTCCATATCTTTAGCAACGTCCATATCTTTTGTTACACCATCTAAGATAGTTGGCTCGTAGAACGCACCTTTACGGCGGCCACCAAAGATAATTTTAGCTCCAGCAGCAACAGTTTGGTTTACTTGTTCTTCAACCTTCTTAGCGGCGTCTTCACTTATTAAGCAACCGATTTGAGATGTTGGGTCACTTGGCATTTTTACAGGAATTTGTTTAAATGTTTCAATTAATTTAACTTCAAATTCTTGTTTAATATCTTTATGAATTAAAAATCTTTTACTAGCACAACAAACTTGTCCGGTGTTGTAAAGTCTTCCCCAAATTATTTCTTTAACAGCTAAATCGATATCCCCATCTTTGTGAAGGATAAAGGCGTCATTACCACCTAGTTCAAGAGTTACATGGGTAATGTTTTTCGCACATTTCGCCATTGTTTCAGCTCCGGCTATTGTTGAACCGGTTAAGCTAACGAGGTTAACTTTAGGATTTTCAGCTAGGGTTTGAACTACTTCACCACCAGCACCGTTTAATAGGTTGATGGCTCCTTTGTCAACTCCAGCTTCTAATAAAAATTCAACGTATTTGGTTAAAGTTAATGGGTTATGTGCTGATGGTTTTAATATTACGGCATTTCCCATTAATAGAGCTGGGGGAACTTTTTGACAGAATAAGTCACTTGGGAAGTTAAATGGAATAACGGCAACGACAACACCTAGTGGATACCTTTCAGTATACTGGATTGTGTGCTCCTGCCCGGCTTCAGTTCCTCTTGGGATAACTGAGCCATATTCATGTTTTGCTTTTTCACAGAAGGCTGGAATAGCTACGTGAACGTTAGCTATTTCATTATAAGCTTCGGTTATTGGTTTACCAGTTTCGTCTGATAATAGTTTGGCTAGTTCGTCTTTGTGCTCCTCAATTAAAGAATCAAATTTCATTAAAACATTTGCTCTTTCAACGATTGATTTTTCAGCCCATACTTTTTGTCCTTTGACAGCGGCTTCAACGGCAGCGTCACAGTCTTCTTTAGATGGGTCTGGGACAGTGTCAATCAATTGATTAGTAGCTGGGTTTAAGATTTCGATTGTTTTTCCATTACTGGAATCTACCCAATTTTCACCAATTAAGTTTTTAGCCACTATTCGTTACCTCCAAATCCAGTGTATGAAAGTGATAATCCACCAACTGTGTTAGATGAGTGATCACCTGTTCCATATTCACCAAAGGTAAATACCATTAAGAATTCTTTATCTGGAATTACTTTCTTAACTTCTGGATAAATTTGATCTTCAATTTTAGATAAAGCTAGTCCGAGACGACGTCCTCCACAGTGAACTAAGAAATATGAATTTGGAGTTGTAGTCATTAAGTTATTTAAGTTTTTAATAGTTTCTTCATTAGCTTTTAAGATTCCTTCTGGACTATTAGATAACTGAATGACAGCTGTATTTTCAGCAAGATTAGCACCAATATTCATTGAATAATCGTCGTTTCCAAACATTGGATGACGAACTGCAGTTACTTTACCAATTGGGTCTTTTACTCCTAGTGGAGCGCATATTGTTTCAGTAAGTAAGTTGTTTCCTTTTAGTGATTCTACATCTTTGCCAGTCCACTCGGCATATACTTTTAGAGCTGGTTTATGATCGATTTCAACTAAGGTCCTTTCATCTCTTACTTTAGTGATAACACCAACGTTATTAGTTTCGTGATATGCACCTGTATAGAGGTTTTTCATTTCACCGTCAGTATAGAAAACTGCAAGACTTAAACCATCTGAATAAGCTTCACCATCGTTTAAGATACTCCATTTTCCTTCAACTGTATTATCGGCAGCAGATCCTCCGAATACTGGAATATTACCAATTACATCTTGGATTCCTTCTAGATATTCTTCTTCATTAGCAGGTGAGGCTGTCATAAAGAAGAAATCTGGTTCTTTATCAGCGCCTTTACGTTTAGATATAGCTTCTTTAGCTACTCTTCTTCCAACTTCTCTTGGAGTTTCATCTGTTTGTTTAGAACCCGCTGTAACTACTTCAACGTCGCCACCGAATAACATCATACCAGAGTATCCAGTTTCTTTATTTAAGTAACCGTCTTGGGTACAGATGGCAGCAGATGATGTACATCCAATGATTGGAACGTTACCAAGAATGCTTTTAGCTCCTTCCATTAGTTTATTTTGATCTTGATTACAGCTTGTGAAGAATAATCCAACACTTGGATTTTCAATGACATTTGCCATTGTAGCTGTTTCAACACCTGAAGCATAAGCATCAGGATTTTCACTATAACCTACTTTTGTTTTTAACATTTTTTTACCTCCTTAATAAGCTTCTTTAATTATTTCAAGCAAATCTTCTTCAGTAACTTCTCTTGGGTTACCAGAAGTACATGGGTCAACTAAAGCTTGTTTCGCAAATTTATCAAAATCTTCTTTTTTGACTCCATATTCACTTAAGTGCGTCTTAAGTTTTAAAGTACTTTCAAGGTCCCTGACTTTTTGAACGACTAAGTCAACACATTCGTCATCTGATAAACCTTCAGTATCAGCTTTAAAGGCCTTGGCAATATCACGGTATCTTTCCTTAGCTACTTGACCATTCCATTTTAATACATATGGTAAAAACAGAGCACAAGAGAAACCGTGAGGTACGTGATATAAGGCACCTAATTGATGAGCAAGTGAATGAACGATTCCTAATCCAACGTTAGAGAATCCCATACCAGCGATATATTGGGCAATTCCCATATTATCAATGGCCTTGCGATTTTTCTCTGCAGCTTTAGGAAGATTTTCGTAGATCATTTCCATGGCTTTTAGGTGGAACATATCACTCATAACCCAGTGACCTTTGGTTATATAACCTTCCATGGCATGAGTTAGGGCATCCATTCCGGTGGCCGCAATGGTATTTACTGGAGCTTCGGCCATTAAATCAGTATCGACTATGGCTAAAACAGGGATATCATTAGGGTCAACACAGACACGTTTAACTTCATATTCCGGGTCAGTTATAACGTAGTTAATGGTCACTTCGGCGGCTGTACCAGATGTCGTTGGCATAGCGATTAAAGGGAGACTGCGATGTTTGGTATCAGCAGTTCCTTCGAGAGAACGAATATCACTGAATTCTGGGTTTTCCATAACGATACCAATACATTTAGCAGAATCAATAACTGAACCACCACCTACGGCAACGATACAATCGGCCTTGGCTTTTTTACAAGCTTCAATACCTTCTTTACAATTATCGATGCTTGGATCTGGTTTGATTTGATCAAATATTTGGTAATCGATATGTCCAGCTTCAAGGGTATCGATAACTTTTTTCGCAACACCACATTTCATGAGGGTTTCATCAGTAACGAGTAATACCTTTTTGTAACCTCGTTTGGTTATTTCAGGGACTAGTTTTTCGCGGGCCCCTGGTCCAAAATAAGAGGTTTCGTTTAAGATTATACGATTTATCATTTCATTCTTCCTTTCTATTTTAATTTTACCATGGTTTTGAATTTAGTTCTACTTAAAACGTGACAAAATTATTTTATGGTGGAAAAAAGTGTAAACAAAAAGATAGAAAAGAATTCTATCTATTCGGTTATATAAACTGGTGAGACTTTATGATCCAATACCTTAATAACTCTGTTTTCAAGTTCACCGTCTGAATGGTTTGAGAGGAATCCAAAGAATTTGCTTTTTTTCTTTTGAGTTGGAAGTCCTTCTTCATAACGATCTTTAGCTGTCAGTAATTTATCTTTGCTAAGTTTAATTCCTAAGATATCTTGTAATTTGATGGCCATTTTGACTCCTTCATCAGTATTTAACTGATAAATTATTTCGTCATAAGCTTTGTCTTCGCAAAAGTCTAGTAATGGTTTATATATTTGTTTTAGTCCATCGTCGAATCTTTTATAGGTTTCAGGAAAGACTAAAAGGTTACAAATACTGGCAATGACACATGACCAGTAGTCGTGATTATGTCTTTTATATTTCATCGCGCCGACGCTTTCGATAATTGGAATTAGGTTATTGTCAAAGCACTTATAATCCAATTCATCTAATGGTTTTTCACCTGATTCGAGAATTTGTTTATATCTCGTGAATGGACTATCTCGAAGTTCGATGTTATAACCGACTAATCCTTCAACGTTAAGGTAAGCGTTGGCATAACTATCCCGAGTTTTTTCAGAAGATTTTCGAACGACATTTAATTTAGATTCTCCCCAAAGGAATATGTCTTCGTCTTCTAAAGAGTGAACGTAAAGAATATCTTTTTTATCGTTATAAAAGACGCGATAAACTTCAGTTTGGGAGTCTTCATTTATATAGGTTGTTTCATATCCACAGGTAAAACCATTTGCCTTAATTATGTCTAGGGCTTGATGAGTCATAATGTTAGGATATAGGTCATCTTCAGTTTTCTTTTCGACTGGCTTTTTTACTTGAACTGGTTTTTCGGGTTCAAAAAAGTCTTCAAAGTTATTTACCGGTTTAGGATTTTTTGGAGTTTTGGTTTGCAGAAGTTCACTGACGATACTGCGTTCCTTTGCTTTCCTAATTCCTTGTAGTTCTTCACTTGTAAAGAAGTATTTTTGCGGATTTGCCTCGCGGTCTTCTTTGCTTCCTTCGTAGATAGCTTTGTAAGGAGTTAAAGATATGCTAAGTCTATTCAGTTCATCGATATCTTTTTTTTGCATAGATAAGATTTTTTCGTATAGTTTTGATGAATCTTGATCACATAGTTTATATAAGTTACCTAACTGAACTCCTCTGATGTTCATGTCGTCTAAGATCATCAAAAGGGTGAGGGTAAGATCTTTACCGTGATTTTTAATTAAGTCTTCGACGGCAAGGCTTGCAGCCATGTTGTTTTCAATCATTTGGCTAGCTAGGTTAGAAAATGAATTATAGTCTAAAGGTTTTCTGTTCATAATAAAGCTCCCTTCTATTCTTTTAATATTATAACATGGATATTTTAAGTTGTGAATTATTTAAACTTAATGTTTTTGATTTTTTTTCAAGATTTTTTACAGTTTGTATTTACAATATAGGTTTTTCGTTTAAGGTAATCGACATCATCAAGCATCTCATTAAAGATTTTATTTATTTTCGCATAATTCATATTATCACCAAGGTTATAGTAACACGTTTTTATTTGATTTTCATTGCTTTCGACAAGATATGTCTTTTTTAGAACTTCATGGAGTGGAAAAATATTTCTTTTTATAGTATAATTATAGTGGTGAATTTCATGCAAAATATTAAAGGGGCTAGAAGTAGTTTTAGAAGTATTAATACTTATGCAAATCGAGGTATGACTTTAGAGGCCGATTTAGAGGCTTCAAATACTTTTTATTTAGTAAACGATATAGCGATTGTGCATAAGAAACCGACACCGATTACAATTTCCAAGGTCGATTATCCATCTAGAGTTCAAGCAGTAATTAAAGAGGGATATTTTAGAACTCCTTCGACTACTGATTATAACGGTGTGTACAAAGGAAAGTATATCGATTTTGACGCGAAGGAGACAAAGTCGAAAACTTCTTTTCCACTAGAAAATATTCACCCACACCAGATTAAGCATTTAGAAAATATTGCAAGACATGGCGGCATTGGTTTTTTAATCGTAAGATTTACTTTACTTAATAAGACTTTTTTCTTAAGTATTGAAAAATTATCAGAATTTATGAATAACAATAAAAGAAAATCAATCCCACTTGATTATTTTGAAAAGGAAGGTCATATAATTAACGATAAGTATAATCCACGAGTTGATTATATCGAGGTAATAAATAATTTGTATTTTGGAGGTAGGAAATGAAAAATCTTTTAGTTTTTTTAAAAAAGGATAAGTTTAATTTAGTAGTAGCAATTTTAAGCTTTGTTATTTTAGGCCTTGGCTGGTACTTATTTAGTTGGTGGGCCGGTTTAATAGTTTTTGGTTTGGTTAATTTAATTTGGGTTATTCCTTTCATACAGTGGAATAGCAAATTAGAAAAACGAGAAAAAGTAAGAGAGCTTAACGGCGAGGATGTTGCTTTGGAAAGAAGGGATGAGGATTTGGCCAAGAAAGGTAAGAAGTCTTCGAAAAAATCAGATAAGAAATCTCTTAGAAAAAAGATTTTACTGGGATTTATGATATTTTTCTTAGTTTGTATTGTTTTGGCAATTATCTTCTTTGCTTATATTGCCTTGACGGCAGGAAAATTCGATCCTGATAAATTGTATTCTAAGGAAGCTAGTACTTTAATCGATGTTAATGGCAACACTTATGCGAAGCTAGGTTCAGAGATGAGACAAAAAATTTCTTATGACGATATGTCAGAGGAACTTATAAATGCGATTGTTGCAACTGAGGATTCAAGATTTTTTGAACATAACGGTTTCGATTTGCCACGTTTTGTGAAAGCTTCATTTGGTCAAATATTAGGTCAAGATGCTGGTGGTGCGTCAACACTTACGATGCAGGTTTCTAAAAACCAATATACTTCCAACGTAGCTACTGGTTGGGAAGGCATCAAGAGAAAGTTTACCGATATTTATATTTCAATGTTCCAAATCGAGATGAATTATTCGAAAGAGGAAATTTTGGAATTTTATGCGAATTCTTATTATTTAGGTAGTGGAGCTTATGGAGTTGAGCAAGCGGCTCAAACATATTTCAACAAGAGTGCAGATGAACTTAATTTAGCTGAAGCTGCAATGATTGCTGGTTTATTCCAATCTCCAGTTTCATATGATCCAAATATCAATCCAGACAGGACTGAAGCTAGAAGACAGACAGTTTTAAGTCTAATGAAGAGACACGGATATATTACCGATGAGGAATATGAGATTGCAAAAGATATGACAGTCGATAAGATTGTTATTAAGGGTAATAGTTCAACTACAGATAATGCTCAATATAGAGGATTTATCAACGCGGTTGCAGAAGAGGTTGAAGATAAGACCGGATATAATCCTTATCAATATTCAATGAAGATTTATACAACGATGAATAAAGAAAAGCAAGATGCTTTAAACGATATAATGGATGGTACTTCTTATGATTGGGAAAACGATGTCGTTCAAGCAGGAGTTGTAGCTATCGATAACAAAACGGGTGGTATCGCAGCTATAAGTAACGGCCGAAATCAAGATGGTGAAACATGGCAAGATTTCGCAACTGGTTCTGGTGGTAATGTTAGACAGATTGGTTCGACAGCAAAACCTTTATTCGATTATGGTCCAGCAATTGAATACAATAACTGGAACACTGATCATCCGATAATCGATACTGAGCATACTTATAGTGATGGAACTCCAGTTAACAACTGGGATGGTACTTATAAAGGTATTATTACAATGAGACAAGCTTTGGTTGAGTCTCGAAACGTTCCAGCAGTTAAGACTTTCCAAAGTGTCGATAATGAAAAAATTAAAGATTTCGTAACAAGTCTTGGTTTACATCCTGGTATGGATAGTAATGGTAAGTTATACGAGGCTGATGCGATTGGTGGTTACAATGGTGAATATCCGCTTTCAGTTGCTGGTGCTTATTCCGCATTTGCGAATGGTGGTTATTATATTGAGCCACATACAGTTACAAAGATAAAATTCGATGAGACTGGTAAGGTTGAGGAGTATGAACCTGAGAGAACAAAGGTTATGAGTGCGACTACAGCTTATATGATAACTGATATGCTTGTCGATACGGCTGAAAATGCTTTAGGTCGTTACAGTAATATAAATGGAGCAACTTATGCAGCTAAGACCGGTACAAGTAACTATGATGAGGAAACTCAAAAAACATTAGGTTTACCAGATAATGCAGTTAACGATTTATGGGTTGCCGGATATAATCCTGACTATTCAGTTGCTGTATGGTATGGATATGCAAGTAATTCTAGTAAATATTACAACAGATTTGGTTCAGCTCAAAATTCAAGATTATTCAATGCGGTTGCGAAAAACTTCTTCAAAGCTGATGCGCAATTTGAAAAGCCTAGTGAGGTTGTAGAAGTTACAGTTGAAAGAAATACAGGTACTTCTTTACTTCCAAGTGAGAATACTCCTGATAGTGCGAAGACAACTGAACTATTTAGAGAAAGCACAAAACCAACTGAGGTATCCGCAAGATTTAATACTTTAGGTAATGTTTCTAATTTAAAGGCTAGTGTTTCTGGTAATAAGGCGACTGTTTCTTGGAGTGGTATTAGTACTCCTGAGGCCTTAAGTCAAAGTTATTGGAAACCATTTGTCGAGAAAGCATTCGGTTTAACTAAGGATCAAAACAGTTATTTATCTTATATAATGAATTACAATAGTAGTGTTTTAGGTAATGTAGTTTATAAGGTTTACTATAAAAATGGTAATGATTTGACTTTACTTACAACGACTAGCGAGACTTCAACAACTGTGAGACTTCCTAATGTCGATTCACCAACAATTGTCGTTAAGACTGGATATTCTAATTATTCTGGTTGTGACAGTAGCGGTGTTGAAACTAAGGTTAATTATGATGCGACTTCAGCTTCAGATGTTAAAGCTACACTTAACGGTAGTAGTTCAGCACAAGTTGATTTAGGTAGTAATTATGTTGATCCAAGTAATCCAGTTAAGGTTACGTTAAATGGTGAGGATATTACTAATTCAGATGAAGTTGATGTTACTTTGACAGTAACTGATGCGACAGGAACAGTTGTCAATAATTGGAAATCCGTAATCGGAACAGCCGAGGGTGTTTATACATTTAGCTATAAAGTTACTTACAACGGCGAGGAGGTAACGACTCTAGAAAAGACTGTTACAGTAAAAGCAAAAGGCGAAGCTTAAAGCTTCGTCTTTTGATATTCACATATATTTTTTAATTTACAATTTTCACAATTAGGATTTCTGGCTAAACAGTGATATCTTCCAAATAATACTAATTGATGATGAATTTTACCCAGATGGTTTTTGGAAAAAATCTTGGTTAGTTTTTTTTCGATTTCTAAAGGATCATCTTGATTGTTTGCTAAACCTAAGCGTTTGCTTACTCTAGATACATGGGTATCAACGGCAATACATGGTTCATTATATAGATTACTTAGGACGACATTGGTAGTTTTTCTTCCGACACCGGGCAATGACTCTAGGTATTTACGGTCATTTGGAACTTTACTGCCCTTCTCTTCGACTAATCTTTTAGCAATTTCAATAACGTTTAAGGCTTTTTTATGATAGGTTCCAATTGGTTTGATGATTTCTTCAATTGCTTTTGGTTTAGCTTTACTTAAGGCTTCTAAACTGGGATATTTTTTGAAGAGAATACTTGTTACCATATTAACACGTTTATCGGTTGTTTGGGCACTTAACATAGTTGCTAAAAGTAATTCATAGTCTTTGGTATAATTAAGTTCACACCTAGCATTCGGAAATAATTCGTCTAGATAATTTTCAATCTTTTTCGTTAAGCCAGTCATAATCGAATACTTCTCCTTTTGGTTTTGGGGCCTCTTTTTGAACTTTGATATCTTGTTTGTTTTTGATGCCTTTCTTTTGCCATTCGTATAATATTTTATCGATGTAGCGTAAGTTAGAGACGCCGTTATAAACGGCTTCTTTTAAGGCTTCTTCGATTAGTTCTTCAGAGAATCCACTTTCAATCCAGGCACCAATTATTTCATATTCCATCGGGCTTAAGGTACGACCGAATTCATTTTCAAATTTATCATAGATATTGGTTTTTTTGGGAGTTTCTTTATCAGTCATGATTGTAAGTGCGAGCTTGTTGTATAGTTCGTCCAAATCAATATATTCTTCATATACTTTGGCACTTTTAGTTGAAATTTTTAAGATGTCTTTTTTGGTTAAGTCATCAATTATTTTTAAGGTTTCACCAATAGACAAGTCTAAGTCTTTAGAAATACGTTCTGGGTCAAATTCATTATTACCGATAAAATAAATGATTAGAATCAATTCTTGTTCGGTTAATTTTAGTTCTTTATAACTTTGAAGTAACAGCTTCGGTATTGTAATAGTTCCACTTTTTATAATGTTTATTATTTTATCCGTCATTTTAACCACCTTAATTTATTATATATTAAGTGGCTTAAAATGTCGATATTATTTTAAATTTTTAATTTCGCTTACTAGTTCTTGATTAAATATAATTGGAAGTTTTTCTTCACCATTGATTGTTAATACAAATACAATACGGTCGGCGGTTTGAATAAAATTTTTTTTAGATTCTAATGCACGCTCAATATACTCGTTAATTGCGTCATATAAATCAAAATGGAATGTTACTCTGATAAAAAAATTATTATCTTGAGCCATCAATTGATTATCGGTTTTAAAATTATCCTCACTGAATAGTTTGTCTAATCCTTCGTTTATTACTTCTTCTAGTTTTTCAGTCATTTATTACCTCCTTTATTAATTTTATAAGTTTTTTATTCTCGCCAGCTACTCTTTTCATTTCTTCTTGGTCATCTAGTCCTAAAATGACCATTATTTTTTCAAGGGTTGACAATTTCTGATGATTAAAATAATCGTTCATGATTTTATAGACGTTTACAAAATAATAGACACAGCCATCCGTGTATATGTCTGTACGTTTATCCCCTAAAATGCACTCAGAGAATGAATTACATGTATCTTTGCCGTGAAGGCAGAAGAATATTCCAACAAATCTTTGGGGATCAGGATCTTCTTTGAATTTTATGTCTTCATTTTCAAAAGCAACTATATTTTGATATTTTTTATTAACGAAAAGGTTGATCGTATTCTCGTTTTGCCAAACCGGCAAAAGAGGAATATCTTCTTTGTTTGTTAGTTTATTTAATATTATAGGGGTGGTGGTAAAAGTTCTATTTTGATAGAGATAATCGTAATCAACCGATCCAATGATACTTATGATATCTAACAATATATCTTTTTCCGATGAAAACAGTCTTTCAAGTCTTTTATTAAAATCAGAAGTTATTTTAATTTTTTTTCGCATTATTCACCTCCTTCATAGATAATCATAGTGTGTCCACCCTCGATTTCCTTTTTT
>DVFV01000004.1 GCA_018713045.1 Candidatus Coprosoma intestinipullorum
TAAATACATAAATAATTATTAGAATTAATTTTTCTTTGATAAAGTCTTTGAATTTCATAAGATTATGTAACCCCATCCTCTTCTAGTTTCGATAACGTCTTTAAATCCTAGGTCTTCGAGTTTTTTTCTCAGTCTTGCCATGTTGACGGTTAGAGTATTATCATCGATAAAGGTTTCAGTATCCCAAAGGTAGTTCATGAGTTCATCTCTAGTGACAACGGTTCCTTGCCTTTCCAATAGGTAGGAAAATATTTGAATTTCGTTTTTGGTCAGGATGATTGTTTGATTATTATAATCGATTGTTCCTTTGGATAAATTTATTTTCATGCCTTTATATTCTAAGATATGGCTTATTTCTGGTTTACTTCTTTTTAAAACTGCTTCAATATGGGCGAGGAGAATTTGCATGTTATAAGGTTTGGTTATAAAGTCATCGGCTCCATAGTTCATGCATAATAACTCATCCATTTCGGTATCTCTACTAGTTACGATAATTATTGGAATTTTGGATGTTTTTCTTATTTCCCGGCACAAATGCATACCGTTTATTCCAGGAATGTTTATATCCATCAAAATAAGATCGATATCTAGTTTTTTTATTTGGTCTAGAGTGTTTTCAAAGTTGTTTATAGTTAGTATTTCATAACCGTTATTTTCTAAAAATGTTTTAAGTTCTTCTCTTATTTTAACTTCGTCTTCAACAATTAATATTCTTTCCATTTTATCACCACTAATTATAAGTATACCATATTATTTATATTTTAAAATAGTTTACATATAATAATTATAGGTGATTTAATGAATAAATTTAAACTTTTTATCGATATTTTAATTCCAGTAGCGATTGGAGGAATTGTAGGTTTTATAATTAATCCTTATATCGATTATAATTCGCTTGTACAGCCGCCTTTATCTCCTCCTAGTATCGTATTTCCAATCGTCTGGACAATTTTATATGTTTTAATGGGGATTTCTTATTATTTACTTAAAAATCCTTCTAAAAAAGAAAAGATTATTTATTTCGTTCAGCTTGGAGTTAATGCCTTGTGGTCATTATTCTTCTTTATAGGTAAATTTTATTTGTTCTCATTTATTTGGATTATTTTACTAGATGTTTTAGTTATATTTATGATAGGTATTTTTTATCAAAATAGTAAAATATCTGGATATTTACAAATTCCTTATTTGATTTGGATATTGTTTGCGACTTATTTAAATTTAGGTATTTATGTTTTAAATTAAAAAAGGCTAATTCGTTTTAGCTTTTTATTGTCAGTTAATTAGTTTTTGAAGGTTTTTAATAAATGATTTACTTTTTAAATATAGACCTGTGTATCTAGTATAGTAATCATCTAAAAACATATTTATTTCATTTTTAGCTTCAGGACTTATGTCTAGTTTAGTTATTTTAGAGATATCGACGTAATAGAACATTCTAATTAGTTTAATAGTTTTACTTGATACTCTTTTTTCGTTTGTGAAGCATTTATTACAGACGTAGCCTCCTCGATAGCTTGAGAGGGTTGTAATGCCTGTTTTTCTTCCGCATATGGCACATCTGTCTAAGACTGGCATAACCCCTAAGAAATCTAGGTATTTGAGTTCTAGAATGTTCATAATTACTAATGGGTCAAAGCCATCGTTTATTTTAATCAGGCTTTGAATTAATAATTCAAAGACTCTTTTATCATTGTTCTGTTTGATTACGCCTTCACTTAGTTCTAAAAGATAAGCGGCATAGCTTATTTTGGTTATATCTTTTTTTAGATTTTTAAAGGAGTTTATGATGCTTACTTCTTTTAGGGTTGATAGTTTGTTTTCTTTATAATAAATAATAAATTTACCATATGTAAGTTTGGATGTGACACTTCTAAATGGACTTTTTAGACTTCTGGCACCTTTGGCCATGACACCGATTAATCCGTGTTCTTTAGTGATTACGTTAATTATCTTGCTTGTTTCACTATAATTCGTTTCACTTGTGACGATTCCTTCAACTTCTTCTAAATGCATATTATCCTCTTTTTTCTATTTCTTTAAATTTTAAGTAATAATCGATTTTTCCAGTTATTCTAAATAAATTCCAAAGTTCTTTTTTAGTCATAAGTTTCACCTCAATTATATAATGGTACGTTTATTATTATTTTATTCATTTTAATCATAACACAAAAAGAAAATCTATTAAAGACTTTCTTATTCAGTAAAATCAGTAAATTTAAATTCGTTTAAATATTTTTCACGATCACGCCATTTTTCGATGGTTTTAACGTATAGTTCTAGATAAACTTTGGCATCTAAAATTTGTTCTAGATCTTTTCTAGCTTCAATTCCTATTTTTTTCAGTTTTTGTCCTTGTTTGCCGATAATTATTTTCTTTAAAGAATCACGGTCGACGATGATATCGACATTTATTATTCTATTACCTTTGTCTTTGACAAATTTAGTGGTTACACAGGTTACAGAATAAGGTATTTCTTCACTGGTCGTTCTCAGAATTTTTTCTCTGACTATTTCAGAGGCCATAAATTCTAAGCTACGGTTAGTGACGGTATCGTTATCGAAAAATTTTACACTTTCAGGAAGATATTCTTTGATAACTTTAATTAAGGTGCCTGTGTTTTTATCTTTGAGGGCAGATACAGGAACGATATCTGACCAATTATACAAATCTTTATATTCTAAGATTTTATTAAATATTTCTTCTTTAGATAGACCATCTATTTTATTAATTACTAAGATGACAGGTTTATCCACTTTTTTAAGTCTTTCGATTATGTATTTATCTCCCCCACCTAAACCAGCTTTGGCATCGATGAGAAAACATACGACATCGACGTCGTCGATACTGTAGTAGGCACCTTTGTTTAATATTTGTCCTAATTTATGGTTAGGTTTATGGATACCTGGAGTATCGACAAAGACAATTTGGGTATCGTCATCATTATAGATTCCTTGAATTAAATTTCTAGTTGTTTGGGGTTTATCAGATGTTATTGCAAGTTTTTGACCAATTATTTGATTGAGTAAGGTTGATTTACCAACGTTAGGTCTTCCAGTTAAACTAACGAATCCACTTCTCATTTATTTACCTCCTATATTAGTCCGAATAGTAAAAGTATTTTAGGAACAAAAATTATTATAGCTATTATAATAGCCGTAAAGCCAAAGATTAAAACGGCAGCAGCGGCGGTATCTTTAGCAACTTTAGCTAAGGGATGAACTTTATCCGTGATTAAGTCAATGGTGGCTTCAATACTGGTATTGATAAGTTCTGTGGCGATGACTAAGCCGATTATCAAAAAGAGAATAAGCCATTCGGTTACGGATATTTTGAAAAATATACCGGCAGCTATAGCTACTATCATAGCTAATGTGTGGAATAAAATGTTCTGTTCATATTTAAAGGCGTATTTTAAGCCGTCCAAGGCATAATTAAAGCTTTTGAAAAAACGTTTGATTCCGTGTTTTTTTAATTTATCGCGTGAGACCGTATCCACTTAAAATCTCCTCCTGCTTCGCAAACATGATTTTTTCATCCTCTTTTTTTATGTGATCATAACCTAAGATATGAAGCAGACCATGAATGGTAAGAAAAGCCATTTCTCTTTTTTCACTATGGCCATAATCTTTGGCTTGAGAATGAATTTTATCAACTGATATATAGATGTCACCTAGGACTCTTCCGAATTCAAAGGTTGGGTTTTCACCTTCTTCTAGGGCAAAGCTGATAACGTCTGTCGGTCTGTCGATGCCTCTGTATTGTTTGTTGATTTCTCTTATTTTTTCATTATCGACAAAGATAATATTAAATTCAACGTTTTCAAGGTTTAGAGCCTTTAGGGCATATTCGATAAATTTTCTTTCTTCCTCAATATCAATTTGTTCATCTGTTTCGTTAAATATTTCAAAATTATTCATTTTACACTCCTAGTTCTATTAGGTTAAGCATATACATTGCACCTAACACAATTACTATAATCACTATTATATTATAAAAAATAGGTCTTTTCAACACATTTGGCAAATGCTTTTTGATATTATCCATGGATTTAAAGATGGCAAAACCGATTAAGCCACCTATTATATTTAAGATTATATCGTCGATATCAAATACTCTTCCGATTAAGAGCTGGGTTACTTCGATGGAAACTGAAGCGATTAAAATCATAAAGAGTGCGGATTTAAATTTTTTTAATCTTAAGAAGTAACCAACAAAAAATCCATATGGGGCGAATAAAACTATGTTACCAAGAACGTTTTTGATAAATAAGCGACTACCAAAGTCATATCTAAACATTTCTTTAAATGGAATAAAGTTTGAGGTTGACCAGCTAACATCTTGGAATGTTACAACATAGAACAAACACAATACGTAAATTATGAATGCGAGTGACAACAGTTCTTTGTAAAAAACAAATTGTTCTTTATTTTTGAATATGTAAACTATTCTTAAGCTGATAACGATAACTGAGCTTATCAAGATAGTTGGCCAAACTTCGCCAAGAATTTGCATAATCTGATCTCTAATCATTTTTCTCACCCAATTTCTGCATAATCAGTAATGTCTTCGTAAACTGCAAAAAACATTTCTACTTCTATTGTACTATCTTTGACGGTACTTTTCAAATATTTATGTCTTATAATGTATTCATCTTTTTGAAGTTTGTCTTCGATTTTTTTAATCGATAATTTTTGAGCTTTTTCTAGGGCTTCGTCAAAGGTTAGAATTTCACTTGTAATTTCAGTTTCTCTTTGATTTGACTTTACTAACTTAAATGGCAGCAAGGGATGAGATATAATTTCTTTTTCGGTTTCTTTTTTACTTTTATATTTATTAAAGGTAAGTTCTATATCGTGATTTAAAAATTTAATTTTATAAACTTCCTGGGTTTTGCCGGTTTCTTTTTCTTCATAATAGGCAAAAGGATATTCAGTTTTAGTGACATACCACACTTCGGCATAGGCTTTGCCTTCTGATCTGACTTTACCGGTTACTTTATTGTTGAATATGAGTTCACTATTTACAATGATATCACCTTTATTTACGTAATCATCCATATCTTTGATAATATCTCCTTTAGAGGCAACAACTTTTTTTAAGACTCCCGATTTTTTGGCGATGATGTTTCGCGGAGTATTATTATCGTTATTTTTAGTAATTTTTCTTTCTTCAACTCTGACAACGTATTTTGTTCCTTCTTTTTCAATTTCTAGCCATTCTAATTTATTTGGGTATTTATTAAGAATTTTTTCTTTGATTTTTTCTAGCTCATTAAAGGATTTGCTTATAGAATACTTTTTGATTCCATACTGAGCGAGTTCATCTTGAAGCAAGGTTCTTATTTCTTTACTAGAGTGAATGACTTCGATGTCAAATATGACATGAGTAAAAAAGAGAAATATTAGAAAAGATATGGTTATGATAATGATTAAATGTGTGTTAAGTTTTAGGTTTTGTTTGATTTTTAAAAGTCCATAGACACCGTTTTCGGTTATTTGATATATACTCTTTATTTTGAAGATGGTTTCTAGGTCTTTTTTATAAACAAGGATAGTCACATGATTTTCGTCTTTATATTTTAGGGATAATATTTCTATTTTTTTAGTAGTTAACCTTTTGATGAAGCGGTTAATATTTTTCCCTTCGATTGTCAGGGAGACTTTACTTTTAAGATATTCGATCATTTGAATTCCACGGCTTCAATGCTTCCGCTTATCAATACTTCATCATTAAGGAGTTTGGAGATTATGAGATTTTGACCTTTAACGGTTATAACTCCGTTTTCATATTCGATAATAATTCTTTTATCATCGAAGTGGTCAATGGTTTTATAGTTTACAATGTCAACTTTACCGTCTACTATGTTAATGCGAAAATCTTTTTCTAAGATATAATTACGAAGGTCTTTAAGCATATGGACTATCACCTATATTAATTTTATTTAAAATTAAATTTATTATGAAAAAAACAGGATTTTTGGTCATGTCCTGTTATTTTTTGTCTTTAAACATCTCTTCAATTGTAGTTCCTAATGTAGCTAAATTTTGAAGGTCTGATGGAACGATTATCTTCGTCGCTTGACCATCGGCTACTTTACCTAAAGCTTCAAAACTTTTCAAAGTTAAAACTGATTTGTCAGCTCCGGCTTCTTTAAGCATTTTAATGGCATCGGCTTCAGCTTCGTTTAATTTACGAATTGCTTCAGCTTCACCTTCAGCTTCTTTAATTTGAGCTTCTTTACTGGCTTCAGCTTTTAATATCGCACTTTCTTTTTCACCTTCAGCAATTAGGATACTGGATTTTTTCTCGCCTTCAGCTTGAAGAATTTTTTCTCTTCTTTCGCGCTCGGCACGCATTTGTTTTTCCATTGCGTCTTGGATATCTTTAGGTGGCAAGATATTTTTAACTTCGACACGGTTTATTTTAATACCCCATGGGTTTGTTGCCTCATCCAAGATTGAACGCATTTTGGAGTTAATTATGTCTCTAGATGTCAATGTTTGATCTAATTCTAAATCACCAATTAAATTTCTCAGGGTTGTGGCGGTTAGATTTTCAATGGCATTAAGTGGATTTTCAACTCCATAGGTATACATTTTAGGATCGGTTATTTGGAAATAAACAACTGTGTCTATTTGCATAGTAACGTTATCTTTAGTGATAACTGGTTGGGGTGGAAAATCTTTAACTTTTTCTTTTAAGCTTACTCTTGATGAAACACGATCGATAAATGGAATTTTAAAATGGAGTCCATTTCCCCATGTTGTATAGTATGATCCTAATCTTTCAATGACATAACATTCTGATTGGGACACTATTTTTACGTTTGGTAAAATTATAACCAAAACGAGGACTAAAAGAATTATTAAGAAAGCCACTATTTTTCCTCCTTTACCTTCTCTACTTTGAGTTTAACCCCGTTTAGTTCAGTAACTCTAACTAAACTATCTTTTTGGATTAGACGGTCTGCTTCGGCAGTCCATCTTTTACCATCGACTTTGACTTCGCCTGGATTGTTTTTAGTGATTTTTTCGGTCACAATTCCAGTCATACCGATTACTCTATCGGCATTTGTTTTCGGATGGTTTTTGTTAAAATGTTTTACTAATATGGGTTTTGTGGTTATCAGGAGTATAACGCCAACGATAACAAATACAGCGAATTGAATTATGTAATTGTCGGTAAGTAAGGATACACCCAAAGCGCATATACCACTGGCTACAAACCAAACTGTTGTTAGATTAATTGACATAGCTTCTATTAAGGCAAGTAATATAACGATGATTAACCAAACTACCCATTGTGACATGTTTATCCCCTCCTCTGATTAATATTATAGCATATGAAAGACGTTAATTACAACAAAAAAACATCTTGCGATGTTTTTATCTAGTTCTACCCTTTGCTTGCTCTTCCATTTCAGCTTCCCTAGCTTCTTGCTCCTTCAACTGAGCCATATATTGAAGTGGATTTAGATTATTTTCAGTTTGACCACTCATAATTCTAACTAATTCATCAGCTATATTAGATGTTTGATCATCGTTCATAACTGGAGATGATGGAGTGTCAAATACTGGTGTGCTGGTTGACTCTGATTCAACAGTCGGTTCTGGTGTGACAACAGAAATTTCAGCTGTTTCAGGTCCTCTTGAAGCTACTGGAGTGTTTACAACTGTATTTTCTGGTTCTAATGGTGTGACTTGATCATTTGCTGGAATTTCGATTGTTTGATTATCGATATTGCCTTGGAATTCAACTGGAGAAACCACGGTTTCATCAGGTTCAACTTCGCCTTGGTAATCAACTGGAGAAACAACAGTTTCATCAGAATCAATTTCTGGGTTTTGTTCTACTGCTGGTTCAGCAACGACTGGTTCAGGTTCTTGAACTTGTGATTGTTCATTTTCTTGAACTTGAGGTTGCGTTGGTTCTGGAGTTTGTTCTACCGGTTTAGTTTCAGTAGCAACTTGAGCTCCTCTATTTAAAGCGTCGTAGAAGTTAGAAACAGCACCTTTTAATTTATTTAATTCCTCTTCTAAGCTTTCGATTTGTTTCTTATAATCCTCACCTTGAGCTTGAAGGTCAGATATTTGTTTATCTTTTTCATCGTTAGTTTTACGAGCAGAAGCTAATTCATCTTCTCTTGCTTTTAAAGTTCTCTTTGTACTATCTAATTCTTGATTAGTTTTGTTTAATGTCGTTTCAGCCTCTTTCAATTTATCTTTATTTTCTTTTAATTCGGCTTTAAGTTCTTGACTATTTTTCTTAGCTTCAAAAGTATCTTTAGATAATAGTGATGACATTTTTACTTTTCCGGCATTTTTTTGACGAGCAAACTCATCGAAGTATTCTTCATAATCTGCAAAGTCTGTTAAGTTCTTAAGATCTTTATATATTATGACTTGCTCGGCACTGACTTCGTTTATTTGAGTATTTGCTCTGTCTTTTTGAACAGGAGTAATTTTACGTGCCTGGCCTGTAACTACACGTGTTGTTGGCTTTTTTTGAGTAACAGGTGCGGGCATAGTTTGAGTAACAGGTGTTGCTGTTACATCGTTAACGTTGTCATTGCCTTTTCCTTTTGCTGAGTCGTTTAGATCTTTGATGTAACCAAAAATTTGTGGAAGCACATTTTCTATATCATCTTTGTTAAAATCTTCATAAGATAATTTTGTATACTCTTCTAAAGAATCAATATATGTTTGTAAGTTTTTCTGATCTTCTTTTGAAACTTTAGGATTTTTTTGAAGCTCTTTAGCTATATCTAAATGATCTTTGATTCGCTCTTTTAGTAAATCAATGGTATTTCTGAACTCTTCTTTGAGTTTAACTTTATATTTCATGTGACGAATAAAATGCGGGATAACAAAGAATTTACGAGATACAGTACCTTTACTTTTATATGATACAGTGTATCTTTGTTGTTTTAAATCTTCAATCTGTTTATCATATTCTTTGATTTCTTTGCTTAAGCTATTGATTTCTGTTACATATCCTGAGCTGCTTGATTTTAGTTTTTTAGCTTTATCCTTGACAGCTTTGCGTTTTTCTTTTAGTTCTTCTAATTTGTCATTGATTTCTTGAAGCTTTTTGTCAATATCTTCTTTTAGTTTAGTTTGTTCTTCAGAGCGTTTGAGTAGATTACGGAATTTATCAATCATCTTTCTAGGAACTTTAATCGGTTTTGAACCTTTTTGAGTTACAGTTTGGACTTCTTGATTTGCCTCTTCAACTCCAGCCTTAGCTTGTCTTTTGATTTCTTCAGGTGTTAGGCCTGTTACTTTTTGTAACTCTTCAGGAGATAATCTTCTTTGTTCTTCATTATTCATATACTATCACTCCTCATTCCTTATAATATCGCGCATAACATCTTTTACTTCGTTCCATTCTTTAGGTGGGATTGTTTCTAATTCGTAACCATCTTCTGTTTCACTAATAATTGATGCATGAACTGTTTCCATTTCTTGTTCATCAACTTCATTAAACGTATATAAGATATAGTTCTTCCCTGTTTCTTCAAGTTGGAAGCATAAGAGTACTTCGGCTTCGGCAATTGTGCCATCAGTTTTTTTAACTTTGATCTTTTGTAGACTTTCAACTTTTGCCACTTAAGACCCCTCCATTCTATTTTTAATTATATCATAGCAGTTTTTTTTTGACAACAATTTTAAATAAAAGTATTAGAAGTTTTTGACGAAGTTTATCATTATTTGACGTTAGTAGTGTGTTTAATTGATTCGACTTTAATTATCAAATCTCTTGTTTCAATTTTGTCACCTTGTTCATGGCCTTTAAGAACGGTGGCAAGTTCACTATTAGGTTTAACGGTAAGGATGTTTTTCATTCGTTTTTTCAAACCAATTCCAAGTTTAACTTTTTGGGGTGTTAAAGCTATTGGTTTATTTTCAAATGGAACTTTACTGAATATAAGAACGTCGATTATGTCACCTTCTTTTATTCGGCTGTTTTTAATACGTACTGTTATCTTTGATCACCTCTTTTACTATTTCAAAGTTTTCTGGTTTTTCAATACTTCCTTCACTGATAAAATCTTCGCCAGAGATAAATTTAAGAATTAGTTTCCAATTTTCATCGATAAAATAGTGGCCATCATATGTGTAATTTTTATTCCAAGATAAAGTGTGAAAGTCTTTTAGCGTTTTTAGAACTATTTTAAAGTCTTTGGAAGATAACTTTTTACCATATATTTTTATTTGTGCGGTTTTATCTGTAATGTATTCATCAATTTTGATATCTTTAGTAGTCAAATAATATATTCTTTCTAGATTTTCGGTAAAGTTTTCCTCGATAAAAACGATTGTATGAATTTCATCATATAATTTTACGCGCATATGTTTACTTCCCTTCTATATTTGATTATACCAAAAAAAGATTTAATTAGTTTAGTTTTTTGTACTTTTTTGCTTCAATAATTAATTTATCAAATAATATTTGATATTTATCTTCTAGTTCGGGGTGAAACTGGGTACCTATTAGGAAGTGGTTTTCGTCTTTGGCTTCGATGGCTTCAATAGTTCCGTCTTTACTGCGGGCAGCAGGCTTGAAATAATTTGATTTATCTAAAACATTATTTTTCACAGAATAGTCATGAAGGGATGGGACAAAACATTTATCTGTTTTTAGAATTTTATATAGTTTGCTTTCTTTGTCGATATTAATTTCGTGTTTAGACACATCTATTTGACTTAGGTAGAACGGATTTAAGTTATTATGACCTGATTTTTTTTCAAGGAAATTATCTTCGTCTTCTCTTTTGAAGTTGCCAGTTATACTCTGATAATTTGGTCCATATGTTTTAGATGCCCAGTCATATGCTATTAGGGTTTGCATACCAAGGCAGATTGCGAGAGTGGGAAGTTTACTAGACATAATATAATTTACAATATTTACTTGGTAACTATCGATGGAAGGCCCTCCTTCTAAAAGAATGCCGTCACAAATTTTTAATAAGTCCGGGTTAAATTTACCTTCTGGAAATACAAGGCCTATAGGTAGTCCCCCACTTTTAATGATTCTTTCAGAGTAGTTATCTACAAATTGGGTATAGTTTTGAAATGGCCTATCGTTTTCTTTGTGATGAGCAGCAACTAGGCCGATTATGGGTTTTTGATTCATATTTTCCCTCCAACATTATTATATTCTTAAAGTTTTGAGGGTGTCAAATGAGAATATAATAGATTGTTTGGGGATTTATTTTGATAGTTTTTTTCCTAATTTTGTTTTATAATACTGGTTATAAGTCTTTATGACTTAGATAGATGGAGGATGAGAAATGAAGAAAGAAATATTTAAAGGAGCGGGAACAGCTATTTCTACTCCGTTTGAAGGCGACGAGGTTAATTATAAAGCTTACGATAGATTACTCGATTATCAATTAGATAATGATATCGATGCAATTATCGTGTGTGGGACGACTGGAGAGTCAGCAACTATGGATAGTGATGAGAAAAAGCGTCTTATCGAACACACTTTAGAGAAAGTAGATGGCCGGGCGAAGGTGATTGCCGGAACTGGGGGCAATAACACAAAAGAAGCAATTGCAATGTCAAAATTTGCCGATAGTATTGAGGTGGATGGTCTTTTGGTTGTCACTCCTTATTATAATAAGGCAACTCAAGATGGTTTAGTTAAACATTATAAGTTAATTGCGGATAGTGTTAATACACCAATTATCGCTTACAATGTTCCAAGCAGAACTGGGGTTAATATTACACCTGAGACTTGTATGAAGTTATCAGAAATTCCAAATATAAATGCGATTAAGGAAGCTAGTGGAAATATTTCACAGGTGGCTAAGATTGCGGCTTTATGCGGGGATGATTTGAATATTTATTCTGGTAATGACGATCAAATTATTCCGGTTTTAGCTTTAGGTGGCAAAGGGGTTATTTCAGTTTTGAGTAATGTAATGCCTTTTTATACACATCAAATGGTCATGGAATATTTGGATGGACATATAGATTCAGCAAGACAAATGCAGCTTGATGTTTTAGATTTATGTGAAGCTTTATTTTCTGAAGTTAATCCGATTCCGGTTAAGGAAGCTTTAAATCAAATGGGATTTGACTTTGGAGAGCCAAGAATGCCTCTTACCCCGATGAGTAGGGATAAGGCTAAAGTTTTGACAAAGAGTTTGCAAAATCATCATTTATTATAAAAAAATATTGGATTTTTTCCAATATTTTTTATTCTAGCGTTATAAGTTCATAATCACGAGAACCAACGCCTAAATCAGCTGCGGCTTCAACAGTATGAACACCGTGAAGTGATTCGATTCTCTTGATTAGTTTATCTTTTCCAGGGTCAGTACTGTTATAAACTAAATCTAGGCAAGCTTGGTCAACAGCTACTGGATCTAAGCTAGCTAAGATACCTACATCTTGCATACATGGAGCAGAAGCATTTCCATCACAGTCACAATCAACTGAAATGTTTTTCATAACATTGATAAATGCCATATTCCCATGGAAGTGATTTACAACACTTGAAGCGGCGTCAGCCATAGCTTCTAAGAAACGATCTTGGTCAGGTAAGTTATTAAATAACTGTGTTTGGTCGTTTGTTTTGCCAGCTGTATGGATTAGGGTTTTACCAGCTGATGATGCACAACCGATTGAAAGCTGTTTTAATGCACCACCATAGCCACCCATAGCGTGTCCTTTAAAGTGAGATAAAACTAGCATTGAATCATAGTTAGCTAGATTTTTACCAACATAGTTTTTCTTTAGGACTTTTCCGTTTGGAATGTCTAATTCTAAATCTGGACCTTCAGCGTCCATCAAATCAAATGGGAAGTATTTATCCCATTCGTGGTCTTTGATTAATTTTTCGTGTTTTTCAGTAGAGTTTCTAGCGCCTTCATAGGCTGTGTTACATTCTACTACTGTTCCATTTACATGGTTAATTACATCTTTGACAAAGTCTGGTCTTAAATAGTTTTGGTTACCAGCTTCTCCTGAGTGCATCTTAACAGCTACTTTGCCTGGTAATTTTTTACCTAAGGCTTCATAAGCTTTAATGATATTTTCAGGAGTTATATCTTTAATAAAATATACTTTTGATTTACTCATGTTTTTCACCTTCCTATTTTTTTATTTTACCACCTGGAACTGACTTTATGTCAAACTTTTTATTATTTATAATTTAAAAATGTGAAGCTTTAGTAATTTGCTTCACATTTTTATTCTGACAAATTCCAAGTTAATCCATCATCGGTACTTATGAAATCTAAAGGAATATCTTCATAACCTGTGCCGTCACTTTTAGAGGCATACATTGAACATTTTAGGTGAAGAGTGTTATTTTTTAAGTACGGAAGTTTTTCAACGGTTATAAACTGAATACCTTCGTGAGTATAATTAAATTTTGCCGGGGTGAATGTTTTTCCTCCGTCATTAGTTACGTAGACATCATTACTATGGCCATCTAGCCAAATATTACCAGTAGAGATTACAAAGCCCTGTTTTTTATTTAAAAATTTTGCTTTTGCTTCCCTGCTTACAATAATATCCTCGTCTGTAACATAGTCAAATGTTTTACCACCATCAGTACTTTTTAAAACTGAAACGCCCATTCTTTGAGCAAGAACGTAACCAGTTATGCTTACACGAATTATTTCTTTGCCAAATTTCTTTTCATAAATGGATTCTAAATCTTCAGGTAAAACATAATAATCCTCTTCTTTAAATTCAGTATCATCATATGATTCATGTTCGTCTTTATCGACAATTTTACCATTTTTATCTTTGGCAAAATCAACCGTTTTTTCATTTATAACATTACCTTTATTATCATAGTATGTATATTTAACGCTATTTGGTGTGTC
>DVFV01000034.1 GCA_018713045.1 Candidatus Coprosoma intestinipullorum
ACTATTAGTATAACGATTAAATTCAGCAAATTGCTGTACATAATTCCAAACTTCTCTATTCGAAGTATGAAAAATATGTGCACCATATTGATGAACTTGAATACCATCTACCTCTTTAGTGTAGATATTTCCAGCAATATGATCTCTTTTTTCAATTATTTTTACGTTATTTCCGCGTTTTGCAGCTTCATGAGCAAAAACTGCTCCAAAAAGGCCTGAACCAATTATTAAATAATTATTCATCTATGTCTCCTTCTACAGACTTATTTTTCTTTAACTTCCTTCAAAAAACAATATTCCAAGATAAATGGGTAATATTGGGAAAAAAACATAGTTATATGGATTTAGATTAAAACTACTGATTAATAAATAAAACGTCAAAACTATTGTAAAGTAGTCTATTTTAGTAACCCAAGATTGATACCATCTCTTTACAGAAAGAATTATTCCCTGCAAAAATGGCATTATAGAAATAATAAAACCAATTATTCCAAATTGATATAACACAGCTATTAATCCCAAATCACTTAAATATAATTTATTCATTCCTAATTCGAATATATCTTGGGTCATTCCAAATCCTAAAAATAAACTTGTATTTTTCCATAAATTAGAGAAAAAAGTATATTCAAGCACTCTTGTTAATGTAGATTCTCCATATTGTGAATTGGTAGAAAACGAATCGACAAATGCTTGTATATTATTAAAAAAGATAACCGTAATACAAAGAATCACTAAAAGAAGGGTTAAAAGTTTTAACAATTTATATTTGGAAAAATGCGCACTTACTAAAGAGGTAAAAATAAAAGTTAAAATAAAAAATAGAAACTGTGATCTAGATTGAAAAACAATAGCCTCGTAAAATAAAAGGAATGCAATACCCAGAATATACTTTTTCCATTCTTTCCTTTTTAAATATAGATTCACAGAAGAATAAACCATTAAATACCCATCTATAAAAGTTCCCATCGTTCTTGTAAGCAGCATACCATTAAAAAGGGGTCTTAGCCAGGTTATTCTTCCTCCCATATATTCAAATCCGAAATTTATATGCAAAAAATTGTACATAAACCAAACAGTAAATCTAAGAAATAATACACTATAACCAATAATAGCTATTCCCTTGAGAAAACGATCGGATTCTTTATTTAAAACCTCTACAGCCGGAAAACTTATCACCAACAATAAAATAGTACCAAATGGTCCAAAAAGTTCTCTATTTGTCATAGCAGAATTAAAATTATTTTGAATCCTAAAATATTCTATAAATAAAATAATCAGCTCCATAAAAACATATATTTTCAGACAAAGACTATTAATTCGGTACTTATCCTTTTGTAATAGATACGTTATAAATAAAACAACAGATATTAATAATGACAAAGCTACTGAAATAAAAAATGAATGAAATATAAAATTTAGACATCCTAAATTTAACAAAATAATTACATATATTCCATATTTATAAAATGTGATTCTATCGATTTTCATTATATTTTTATATCCTTCAACAGTTAACTATATTTTTCAAAAACTAGGAAGCAAGTTTTATATATAGTAGTGCAAATTCTTTATAAAAATATTTATTCATCAATCCATTGAAAAATAAACTAGATTTTAAAGATTTTTTTGCATAGTGTTTCATACTATTCTTATATTTTTGTGCTAGTAAAATTAATAATTTAACTTCATTTGAATATTCGTCAGCAAATGGATGTTCTGAAGCCTTTCCGTATTCATTTATAATTGACTTCAATTGAATATACATTCGAAACCATAAAACACTATATTCATTTTCGGTATCTAATTGTGATAATTGCTTTTCAACAGACTTCCATACAACACAATTATAATGAACCGATTTTAAACTTGTATCCGTTGCGGTATTTCCAGGTCTATCCCTTAAATAATATGCTAATGGAATATTTAAGTATCCTACACGTTTTGCGTTAGCTAGTGCCATTATATATAGTACAAAATCCGTATAGCTAACCTTCTTAGGAAATTTAATCTTTTTCAAGTTCTCTGTCCTGAACAATTTTGCATGTGGCGAAACTTCAGCAAAAGAAAACTGCTGTATATGTTGTTGATCAACATATACCTTGTTGGGAACTATATGCAAATCATCACTAAAGCTCTTCTGGTACTCAACAGAACCATCATCAACAAATACATTATATTTATCGCCTACCGCAATATCCAAGTTATTATCTGATGCAAAGCTATATAATTTCTCCAATGCATTATCTGCTAGCCAATCATCAGGATCACAAATTAATAAATAGTCACTTTTCACATTATTAACACCAAGTTGTAAAACTGATCCATAACCACCATTTTTCTTTTCTATTAGCTTAATACGTGAATCAACTTTAGAATATTTTTCAACAATTTTTTTGGAATTATCTGGTGAGCCATCATCAACGGCCCAGATCTCGAAATCATGAAAAGTCTGCTTTATTAAACTTTTCAGACATTTTTCTACATATTCTTCTACATTGTAAATAGGGATTAATATTGTAACTTTACTCAAGTCTAATTCCTCTTATTCTTATCATATATAACTATCAATCGTGAAAAATAAATTGTTCCAATATATGCAAATTTATTTTTTAGACTCATAGAATTACTACAAATCACATATCTTAAATTTCGTTTACACTGTTCTAACAGTTCTTTTTTGAGTTTGCTATATCCCTCAAAATTTATCAAATTTAACTGACGTAAGAAAAAAGAGGCGTTCCTAGACCAAAATACAACAGCTGCCCTTTTAATTCTTGACGTTGGTGCTATTTCTATGATTCTCTTACATACTATCAAAAAATCTTGATTTGTTTTTAAAAATTTTTTTTGATTATTATTTAATAACAAATCACTACTCAAGCTATCTTGCTTATGTATATAATTGTACAGGCATTGATTTGAGATAATTACATTCTTTGCTTTCAATAAATAAAAAATAGTAAACAATAAATCTTCAGCCATATTTAATTTAGGATCAAGACGAAGATTATTTTGCTCTATTATAGACATTTTCCATAATTTATTACATAAATAACCTTGTGGACTATTTGGTGACAACAAATACTCAATCGTTTCCGTAGAATCATGTAGCCCAGATCGACTATAATGAGTATTATATTTTTTTGGTTTATTGGGCTCATTATAATGAGTAACACCACATATACTTAAATCTACATCTTTATTCGAATGCAAATTATTGTAAAGTACTTCTAAAAAATCCTTTTCTATGTAATCATCAGAATCGACGAATGCCACGTACTTACTATTAACCCTGTCTAGGCCATAATTTCGGGC
>DVFV01000035.1 GCA_018713045.1 Candidatus Coprosoma intestinipullorum
TTTCTTCCAAATTTGATACAAAATTGGGGCATATTCTTGAACCCAACGGTAGACCGTTGAATGATGAACATTTACACCACGTTCCCTTAATATTTCAGATATATCACGATAACTCAATGCATATCTTAGATAGTAGCCAACGGCTACAGTGATAACATCCTTGTTAAATTGTTTATATCTGAAATAGTTCATACAGAAGACTCCTTTTTGTTAAAATTATACTATAAATTCAACTTTGCAACAGAACCTTATATAAAATAATACCTGATAATTTGATTAAAACATTTTCTTCTGGTGAATTATTGTCAATATTGTTCATAGCTATAATTTTAGGTATTTCGATGTCGATTTTATTATCTTCATCTGATAAAAACACACAACAAAAAACAGAATCGCTTCAATCACTTTTTGAAATTTTGAATAAACTTTTTAATATTATATTAAATGGTATATTGCTATACGCACCAATTGGTGTATTTGGTATTAGCGCCTCAACATTTGGTTCTCAAGGATTAAACTCTTTTAAATCTTTATTATTATTTACACTCACTTTTTATATAGGAATTTTTATTTTATGGTTACTAGTTTATTTTAGTTTTTTAAAATTAGCTAATAAACCTGTTTGGAAATTTTTAAAAGATACTAAAGAAGCTTATTTAACTGCTTTTTTCACTTCAAGTAGTATCGCTTCTTTGCCTATTTCAATTAAGTCTGCTAAAAAAGCTAATATTTCAAATGAGGTGATTAATTTTTCAATCCCTTTGGGTACTATATTTAATTCTGATGGCGGCGCTCTTAGAATGGGGGTATCAATTGTATTTGCAACTAACGTTACCGGAATAAATTTATCTTTAGAAAATTTATTTATGATTGTAATCATAGGAACAGTATTATCTATCGGTACTGCTGGTATTCCAGCTGGTGGTCTTATTACTCTTTCTGCTGTTCTTAGTTTATTCGGTTTACCGTTAGAAATTGTAGCTTTAATAGCTGGTGTTGATGCAATAATAGGAATGGGTGGGACTGCCTCCAATGTATTAGGTGATATAATTGGAGCTGCTGTTATAGATAAAAAAATAAAGGCTATAACTAATTTTATAGTTATAGCCTTTATTTTTTAATTTATTCTGCAGTTTCTCCGCCATCAACTGGTAGATTAATACCTGTAATAAAAGAGGACTGATCAGAACATAACCACACTGCGGCGTTCGCCTGTTCAATTGGTACACCCATACGCCCTAATGGGATTCCTGATTCAAAAGCTTTCGCTTGTTCTGTTGATTCTTGGCTCCAACTTTCCACCGCCGCAGTTCTTGTCATACCTGGACAAATTGAATTAATACGTATATTTTTTTTACCAAATTCTAAGGCAGCACTTTTAGTTAAGCCATTAACTCCGTGTTTAGCAGAAATATAGGGTGTTAAACCAGGTGTACCAACTAAACCTCCAGTAGATGCTGTATTAACAATTGCGCCTCCACCAGATTCAAGTATAGCTGGTATCTCATATTTCAAACATAAAAATGTACCTGTTAAAGTAACATCAATTGCACGTTGCCAAAGCTTTGTGTCAACTTCTGTTAATGGAGCTGTTGGTGCTCCTATTCCTGCATTATTATGCGCCCAATCCAATTTACCAAATGTTTCTAAAGTTTCATCAATTAAAGTTTTAACTTCTTCTTCTTTAGCAACATTACACTTAACAAAGTGTGCTTCTCCACCTTGCTCTTGAATGAGCCTCACAGTTTCATATCCTGCATCTTCAGAAATATCTGAAACAACAACTTTTGCTCCTTCTTTTGCAAAAGCCAGTGCACTAGCTCTGCCAATCCCGTTACCTGCTCCTGTAACAATACCAACTTTATCTTCCATTAATTTGTTCATAATTTATCTCCTTTTATTTATATATTAATAATCACTGCTACCTAAGAATACAGAGACTCGTCAAATAGCTCTTGCACTATCTCTTACAATAGCAATTTTATTATCTAGTCTAGCCATTTAAATCACCTTTCTTTTTAGAATTCCAATAACCTTCTTTAACAAGTTTTTCTTTATTTTTAAAAGCCAAAATAATAGCAATGATATTAGCTAAAAATAGTAAAATAATAATAATAAGGCCCGTTGTATAGCTGCCTGAAATATCATATATAAATCCATAAGCTGGTAAAGCCACAATAGATGCAAGAGCTAAGCCAATTGATGAAGTGGAATAAATTTGACTATAGTCCTTACTTCCAAATAATGCCGAAGCCATTGCTGGTGCTATTGTTCCAATCGATGAAGTGAACATACCAAATAAGAATAAAGCAACAGCTACGATCACAATAAAACTAGGCATAGCAATCAATAAAATAGTGGCGATTAGGCCTAGTGTCATAGCCAATAAACCTACTTTTTTTGCGCCAATATTGTCTGTTAGATAACCAAATACAAGTGAACCTACAAAAACCCCTACCATAAGTGCAGACATCATAGCTCCAGCAATACTAACTTTTTGTCCATGGTTAACAATGTAAGTAGGAACGTGCATTGTAAAGCTCGATATAGCAGTAATAATGAAGAAAAAGAGGCCTAATAAGAAAAATGCTGGTGTTTTTTTGGCCGTAGTATATGCAATACCTTCGATGCTTTGTGTTTGTTTATAAGAATCTATACCGGCGCTTGTATCTCCATAAGCTTTTGTATTTTTATCCTTAGGAAAATTACGGATTAATAATAAAATGATAGGCGCAACAATAATAAGGACACCTATACCTGTAATAAAATATGTATTTCTCCAACCAAATTGACTAATTAAAGTACCTATAATAGGTTGCGCAAATACACCCAGTAATCCCCCAATCGCTGATAAAATACCAAGCGCAATCCCTTTACCTTTACTAAACTATCTTTCAATTAAAACAGGGCCACCTATTACGGTAATGAAAACACCACCAATAGCGAGTGGTATGGCTAAAAGATACCATTCCCAAACTGAGTTCATTAAACCAAATAAAGCGAACGCGCCTGCTTGTAAAACAATAGCAAAAAATAATACTAACCGTGCACTATATTTAGATAATAGTTTTCCTCCAAACGGAAGAAACAGCAGGGTCACAATCGAAGAAACACTTAAATAAATCGTTAAACTCCCTACGCCTACATTTAAATCTTGGGACACAGGGGATAAAAATAAACCTGCTGAATTATTTAACGCTGCTTTACCTAATCCTACAGAAACACAGAGCCCTATTAATATTAACCACGCAAAATGTAACCTTTCTTTATGCATTTAAGCCACCTCTAAAATTTAAAATATTTATCTGCTTTCTGTATTTAGATATTTTACACGTTCAAATAATTTCTTTTGTATCCTTAGTAGTTGCTCAACTTCTTCGGTATTTAAAACAGAATAAACTTCATTTCTCATGTTTCGCCCTTGCTTTTGGGCTTCTTCTAAAACATCTAATCCTTGATCAGTGATTGTAATTAAAATAACACGTCGATCATTTTCTTGTTGCTCTCTAACTATATAGCCTTCCTTTACAAGTTTATTCGTTAATTTAGTAATAGCTCCTGAAGTATAGCCTAGAGAAAGTGCAAGAGACGAAGGTTTCTGTGGCCCCTTTTCTTTTAATTTAGATAAAGCCAAGATTTGTGAAATGTTAACGTTCATATCAAATTTTTTCATAAAAAGTGTCATTGTAGCGTCATTAAACAGTTCAACATTATGAATCAATTCAAAAAAATTATTTTTTTCCATAATTGCTCCTTTCCCAAAAATTACTACGATACTAATATACCAGCAATTATCTTTCTGGTAAAATATTTGATAGTATAATAAATACCTACTTTTTTATAAATTGAAAATAAGCTCAAAGATAATAATTTTAGGGAAAAGACGAGGAGGAATTATGAGTATTTATATAGAAAGTGTTGATTCATTTAATATAAATGAAGTTAAAAATTTAAAAATAGCTAAGAAACAATTTCATTTTATAGAAACAATAACGGATTGTTTGAACGAAGCAATGAAATCTTCACAGTGGCATCCAGTAGCAATTTATAAAGGTGATATTGTCGTTGGTTTTGCGATGTATGGTTGCTTTGGAGAAAACAAAGAAACTTGGATTGATCGAATTCTTATTGATGAACAACATCAACGTAAAGGCTACGGTCGAGAAGCTATGAAATTGCTGATAAATTTAGTTTTAAATAAATATGATATAAACACAATCTATTTAAGTATTGTTAGAAACAATGATATTGCAAGAGCGTTATATGAAGAGTTAGGTTTTCGTTATACATCAATAGATGATTTAAATGGTGAATTAATATTTAAGTATAATAAACATTAATTGTCACTGTAGTGTTTAGTAGCTAAGATTCATAACATAAATTAAACCAAATAAGGAGTGCATAAAAAATGAAAAGATTAAAAGATAAAGTTGTAATTATTACTGGAGCAGCACAAGGTATGGGCAAAATGCATGCTGAAAAAGCATTAAATGAAGGCGCAAAAGTTGTAATTACTGACATAAACAAAGAACTAGGGTTACAAACTTCACAAACACTTGGAGAAAACGCTATATTTATTCAACATGATGTGGCGAATGAAGAACATTGGAGCAATGTAATAAGCACAGTTATTGAGAAATGGGGGCGTATTGATGTATTGGTTAATAATGCAGGAATTACTTATAGTACACCTTTAGAAAAATTGAGTTTAGCAGCTTATATGAAGATTGTGAATATTAATCAGGTTTCTGTATTTTTAGGCATGAAGACAGTAGCAGAGACTATGAAAGCTCAAAACGCCGGTTCAATTATTAACATATCATCTATGAACGGCTTAGTAGGGGGTGCTATTGGATATACTGATACAAAATTTGCTGTTAGAGGTATGACTAAAGCAGCATCTAGAGAATTATCTCCTTATAATATTCGTGTTAATTCCGTACATCCAGGGGTTATCCAAACCGCTATGTTAGAGCAAGAAGATGTTAAAGAGCAAGTAGAACAATTCAAAAAAACGATTCCCATGAGACGTGTAGCACAAGTAGAAGAAGTATCAAACATGGTTATCTTTTTAGCTTCAGATGAAGCTAGTTATTCTACAGGGGCTGAATTTGTTATTGATGGCGGTTTGACAGCATTATAATAAAAATGGTTTTAAGAGTTTTGCATTATAACACTATAGTGTTATAATGCAATTAACAAAGATATCTGCATTTAATGCACCAAACCCCTCACTATTCCTAGTAGTGAGGGGTTTTTAGTGCGGTTATGTCGCCTATTTACTTATCGTTAAGCTTACGTAACCAATGCGCAAACGGCGCAACGATAAAACCACTGATGACTGTGGTCGTGATGTGGACAAAGATATCTGTCATTTTTAGCGCCTCCTCTCTACGTCAAATAGACGCCTGAGAGATAGGCGACCCCACTAATATATCATCAATAAGTATACAAGCATATCCACTTCTGATAAGTGAAATTATGTCATTCAAAGCTAAAAAGGGTGCATTTACTTAGATAGTAGGGTGTTCTTATTTGTAATGATATCTGCAAGATGCAACTAATATTGCATTGTCATTTACTGTATATACCAATCTATGTTCTTGGTTAATTCGTCTACTGTAATATCCAGAAAAATTGCCAACTAACTTTTCAGGTTTACCTATGCCATCTAATGCCCATCTCTAGAGATACTTTTTAATAACTGATTCATCCTTTTAACCATCTTTCTATCATTTGTCTGAAAATATTCATAATTATCAAATGCTTGTGGTGAAAAGGTAACATTCAATTTAGCCACTTATATCAAAATATCCTTAGCTTTTACATTACCACGTTCTAAGTTTTCAATAGATTCTGATAGATGTTTCGCATTGGCAGGGTTTTGTTGCAAGTATAGTGTTTCCATTATTTCATTATAATTATCTTCCGACATTATAACTGCATTACGATCTTTCGTTGTAATTTTAAATCAATTTACTTCAGGTCTTAAATTTGTTTTTTCAGGGGATTTTAGAACCCTCTCTATATCAATTTGCTTAATTCTGTTGGTAATTTGTTTTTTGTCTTTATGTCCATAATTTTCAACTCTATCTAATGTTAATTGCGTTAAAAATTTCACTGGATTTTCAGGATAGTAACTATCACCTAAATATCTTTTAATTTCTTTCTCTGTATAATGAATGAAATTTTCCTTAGCAACGACTCCCGTTAATGAATAAAATAAGAATTGTCTAGCTTTATTAAATTCATACCATTTCACAAAAAACTCTCTAGTAAATTGAATTGCTTTTTTTATTCCTATATCTTTATGAGTTTTATCCTCTAAATAATAAAACATATATTCGTAGCAATATTTGGGAATCAATATGACGCTTTGTCTTTCTGAAAAATAATAATCTTTAGATAATTCTTCAGAGTCATGAATATTAGTATTTTGCAGAATATATGACCCAACTGATTGAGAATTAATGTTGTTCAGTGTGCGTAATGAACTTGAAGAAAGTAAATCAATATTTATATTCAAGTAATCACATAATTTTATAATATTACTAATACTAGGATCAATTTCACCTTTTTCCCATTTTCTATACTCTGCACTTGAAATACCCAAATCCTTTTCAATATCTTCAAATCTTATATCAAACTTTTCTCGATAATAATTTAACAAATTAAAATATTTTGTATCTTCTTCATCATAATCAAAGTAGTCATCTTCAAAAAGTTGTCTAATTTCGCCTAATGAGAATTCTATATTTTGTATTAGTATATTCATATTAATAGGTTCACGTTTATCATTAAATTTAGTATATCCAGCAGAGCCTGTCTCTAAGTTTATAGGAAATTGTAAATCATTTTCATGATTATATGAACTAAATAACTCCAAGTTATCTAAGAGGCCCTTAGCTCTCCTAATAATAATACTGCTACTTTCTTTACTAACATCTCGATATAGATAGTCATAATACTCTCTCATTATCAACTCATATTGGGGAATGGCTACCCAATCATCATGTTTTACTAAATCAAATTTATGGATTATATCAGACAAATTTTTAAACGTTTTAGGCATCCACTCTGAATAGCCATGAAAATATTCTTCAATATTATTATCAATCAAAGTAATCTCTTCTGTGTTATAAGATTTCCACTGTTTTGTTAAAAATTGGTATATTGTCATATTAAAATATTTTGCAATATCATCTACGATACGATAAGTAAATGCTTTCTGCTTAGATTCTAAAAATGTTATCTCCTTTTTAGAATAATTGGAAAATCCACTAAGTTCATTCAATTCTTTAGCCAATGCTTGTTTAGTTAAATTCTTATTTTTTCTTTCTAGATAAAGCTTTTGGGATAATTTCATATAACCCCTCCTTTATAAAAATCATACACTATTTTTTCATAAAAATAAAATATTATAATTTTTAAATTTAAAAGCGTACAGTTACAATACGGTTTATTGCTCGCTTAAAATTAAGGGGAAGTATGTGTCTGTGGTTAATCAAAAACCTCCACAAGTTAAATACAGGTTTTGTGGAGGTTACTCTTATTTTGAAATATCAAATTAATTTTTATGAAATTTTTGTATAGCATCTCTAATCTCTTCTTTTAATTTCTCATCTCTTTTATATCCATTGAAATTAATATATTCAGCGTCATCATTTACATACTGTAAAAAACGTTTAAACGTATCCAAGTATTTGGCAACTTCAGAATATTCCTCTTCTATATTTTCATAGTCTTCTTTCAACACTTCATCTTTGTTATGATCTACTTTAAATTGCATTTTAAGAGCTTCATTTTCTTTTTCAAGCTCATTAATTCGTTCATCTACTGGATAAACAGCTGTCGGCTTAATACGATTTCCTAATGCCACAAGCCTCGTATAAGCTGTTGGATTTAAGTTTCTATCTTCTGCTAATACTTTCACTTTTTCATATTCTTCTTCAGTTAAATTAATATTAATTGTTTTAGCTTTTTTATGATTCTTGCTCACCATTCACGCCACTCCTAAAATTAGTAATTACTTAGTAAAAATCACATTTTTATACTAAGTATTTGATTAGTAAATACTCTATCATAAATAACTAAGCAATTACTAATACCTTATATAAGAAAATCATTGATTATAAAGAATGGTTTAAGGAGTCCTTTCGGGAGTCTATAAGGAGTCCTTAGACTCCCGATTTTTCTATCCCTTGTGGCGCAAGGAATAGAAGAATCATTGATTTTACATCGAAACGCCATGTAATATTACACTAAAGTCAGGTTTTATAAATATATAAGATTGCTAAAAGTACTGATATGAAAGCATTTATAACAAATGAAACATTCATTTTGAACCCCAGCTATGCTGGGTGCCATCGTGATGGCATTGTTCACCCTTATCCTGTTGTCTGGGACTCCTTTTCGAGACTCCTCTAGTTGAAATCTTAGGCACATAAATTCATTTTTAATGTTCTAAAAGTTTAAATAACTCCCTTTCTTAAAACGTATATTAGACTTCGATTTTTATCATTACAAATACTAGTGATAAACTTCCAATAAAAATGACCTACTGCATTAATTTATAATACATGTAGATCACTTTTCACTCATATTATTGTTTTATAAAATTCGAAGTACTACATGAATCATTTGAGCCCCAATATTTAAACTTAGCAATGAAATGCTACTTGATAATGTCGTAACGTAGTACAACATAATATGTTACGACATTATCAAAAACCAAAACACAATATATTATCTTTTTAGCAAACTTTATTACGCGCCTTATTAAATGCTTTTATTTTGGATTTTAAGGGGCATTTTAAAGATTAAGGACCGTTACATATAGTTTTATACCTAAACACTTACATAAACTCTTAAAACGCAAATATACGCCAGATAAGTATACTTTAATTTCACCAGTAACCTTTAGATCAAAACGGGTACTAATTTTTTAGAAACCGAAGTATCAAACTCAATATTTAATGTATAGATGTCAAAACAAATTCTCTTTTATCTTCTTCCGCATGTTTTTCTTTGTTGTTCATCAAATTGCCCCATAATCGTTTCAATTCTTTCAAAATGGATTTTAAGTCTATACGTTTTCGCAAATTATATATTATTTTTACTTAGATTTTGACGCAATATTATAGATATCCATGTCATGAAATCCTTCTTTTTCGCCTTGTTTGATATCATCAATGCGTGAAAATCCACTTACTATAATGACAAAAATAAGCATAACAAATAGTCCTTTAAACCAACTGTTAACTGTCATAGGCGTTTTCCTTTTATGAAAGTACAACCTCAGTAATAATCCTACGATAATGACCAATAATAGTTCCGTTGCTAAACACGCATTTGTGCTTAAATATGCTCTGTTATTACGTTATTGATTGAAAATATTATGTTGACTCATATTTTGCCTACGCATATGAAGGGCATGTATTTCTTCTAACTCAGCTTTAATTGACTGCATAAGATAGCCTTGCATCGCATCAACGGTTTCATTCTTTTGTAGCAACATCGCTTTAAAACGTTTTAAGACACTGACAAGTTCAAACTCCACGTCTTCTAAACGATAATATGTATCATGGGCGTTATTAAATGATTTTTTGCCTTTGAGTAAAACACTTTTAATAATACGAATCTCTCTAATTTCAAATTTACTTAAATAGTCTTTGATTTGTTGCGGTAGTTCTTCGAGTACTTGAAACTTAAGTGCATCATTATTAAATTCGGATTGTTGGTGATTTGTATGATTCGAATGATTATGGTTTGTTTGATTGATATATGTATCATTCATATCATGCGTATCATTATTCTCAGTCTTTATATAATCAGTATTACTTAAGTCAGTATCATTAGTGTATTCTTTTGATATGTCATGATGTATCATATTAATATTTCTTGACGTATCATTATCATATTTCTGGACGTATGATAATGATACGTCCGTGTTATTATGCTGTTCTATATCGTTTTCTTGTTGTGAAATATAATATACATCAGCTTCTGTTACTTCTGGTTTTTTAATATATAACTTATTAGGTTTATTCAAACCTACTCTTATTTGATTAAATAAATTAGCTTCTGTTAATTCTTTTTTTATTTTAGATAGCTTATTTGGACTACTAATATTTAAAATAGACTTAAGCTTTTCATTGGTATAAATAAAAAATATATCTCCATTTTCATCTACCCAATTATTTCTTATAGATAAATCTAAACGATCTCTTAGTATTGACCAAGTTATTTTTGCATCATTAGATAATTTAGTATATTTAGGATTCGTAAAAAAAACTTTAGGTAATTGATAAAATTTCTCTTTTTGGATTTCTTTAATATTAAAGTTGGACATACAAAAAACCTCTTTCATATTTAAATTTCTAAAAGAGGTAATAAAAAAGCTATAAGTAAGTTTATATGTATTCGACTTGCACTAATAATTCTTAGTATATATAATAAGAATATAACAACTATATAAACAAACAAACTACTTGTTTTATTACCGAAGAAACCTGACTATTCCCGTAGTTGGGTTTCTTTTATATATTTATATTAACACTTTTAAAAGTTTTGTTAAATTGTTTATATACATTTGGGTGTATGCACTTTCAAAGAAAGATAAATCTTTGTATAAAGGTTTTATATGGATATATCGTATAACACCGTATAAACGCTTATATAGCAAGTATAAAGGGTATATAAGTGTTGTATAACTGGGTTAAAACCTTATACACGTAGTTCTATATAGTTATGCGTATAAAGAATTATATAACCTTGTAATAACAAGTATAATGGCTGTATAATGGTACAAATGTTATGTATATAACTATATGGAGGGCGTTATATGAAGAGTATGAAGGAAATTGCTGATGAATTAAACGTAACAAAAATGACTGTTTATAATAATGCTAAAAAAGCAAATGTGAAATTTCAAAAAATCGATAACGTAAATTACTTATCCAGTGAAGATGAAATTATAGTAATAAACCGAATAAGAAAAAATCAAAATAAGAATGATGATTTTGAAAGTGAAAAAAAAGAAGAACCTAATAATGATAACCTGGTGAAAGATGAGACAATAAAACAATTATATAACCAGATAGATATATATAAAGAACAATCAAATAGAGATAAAGAGCAAATAAATACACTTAATAGACTTTTAGAGAATCAACAAGTTCTGGCATTAGAAAGTAATAAAAAGATAAAAAAATTAGAAGATCAATTAGAGGAAGAGAGACAGCTTAATTATTCCTTTGATACATCTACCAACGATAGACAAAACATTGATGCACAAGAAGCAACATATACTACTGATCCTGTAAATATTAATCAATACCAGGAAGAAGAAAAAGAAACAGAGATTCAACATAATGATATATCTGAAAGTCAAAGTAATGAAAGAACACAAGATGAAGAAGCACAAAAAGAAGATATTCCATCTAATCAAAATGACAATGATATTGCTAAAGAAGAAAAGAGCGAAGAAACACAGCCTAAAAAAGGCTTCTGGAGCCGTTTGTTTGGTGGCTAATAATAGTTTGAAAAGATTATATTCATTGAAAAAGCGCTACAAGTTGAATGAATTGTAGCGCTTTTATTTATATCATCGGTACTTCTGATAATCATCGATTATGTAAACTATTAGAATAAGTGAGGAAAATATTGTGAATCATTATGAAGAAAACTATAAAGGGGGTTTAAAACATGAATTTCAGAAGAGACATTACAAGTTTCAAAAGAGAAGAAGTTAATATAGTTACAGATTTAATATTCAATAAAAATGTCGAATCTAATGAAGAAATAATAAAAATATTAAACGATAACTTTGTCGATGAAGAAACAACGAAAGAAATTATTAATACTTTAAAAACAGACGGTTATATAGATTATG
>DVFV01000036.1 GCA_018713045.1 Candidatus Coprosoma intestinipullorum
AACGAAGTAGATGCAAAACACACAGACAATTTTAATAGTTTGTTGAACAAAGTGGATAGACAGACATTGCTACAAGAGAAAGCATTTGAATCACAATCTAGGTCTGAGAAACATTTAGAAAAAATGAGTGAATCATTATCGACAGTAGGAACGAGAGTTACTGATTTAGAATATGAAACAAAAAGTCATGGGAAAGAAATTAAAACTTTACAAGGAACTGTAGAAGCAGAAGCAAAAGGAAACAGAGAAGTAATTGGCTACTGGTTGGGATTTGCGGGTGTTGTATTAGTCCCACTTATCTCTTTGGTAGCAAACATCTTCTTTAAATAAGTCGGCACATATGTGTCGGCTTTTATTATATATGGAGGTTTTTAGATGAAGAGTATTAACTGGAAAATACGTTTCAAAAAGAAATCATTTTGGGTGGCTATCGTTTCGGCGATAGTCCTTTTTGTTAACAATATAACCCAAGCGTTAGGATTAAACTATACAGAACAACTGGAACAATTTAGCGATGGTATTAATGGATTATTAGCTGTATTAGTCACATTTGGAGTAATAAACGATCCTACTACTAAAGGGATGAAAGACAGTGGTATTGCACAAACTTATTCAAAACCACGTGATGAAAATATTGATCCAGTTGAGTATCAGAAAGTAGTTAGTGATGATGACATTACACCAGAACGAAAAGAATTAGCACCCGAAGAATTTGACACATCCGAACCATTCACTGATGACACTGACGAAGTAGAATTTGATGTTGCGGATTATGAATATGATGAAGAATTAAAACGTGGCGCTAGTCGTTACCACGATGATGAAGTATTGAAAGTGAGTGAAGAAGATGACAGCAAAACTAACTAAAAAAGAAGCTATCGCATATATTAAGACACTAGAGGGAAAAGGTTGGGACTTTGACGGTGCTTTTGGCTGGCAATGTTTTGATTTAGTCAATATGTATTGGTACAAATTATTCGGTCATGGTCTTAAAGGCGAAGGTGCAGCCGATATTCCTAATAAGAATAACTTTAAAGGCGAGGCAACCGTATATAATAATACTGAAAGTTTTAAAGCGCAAGAAGGCGATATTGGCGTATTGAATCGTAGTTATGGTGGAGGACATGGCCATACTTTTATTGTGATAAATGGTAATTACGATGGCAATTATATGCAACTCGTTAGTTTAGATCAAAATTGGAATGGTGGAGGGCGTGCAAAAACAGAAGTAGCGCAAAGAATTGTTCATAATTACGATTTTCCAATGTGGTTTATTCGTCCACATTATAAATCAGAGAGTTCGAAAAAAGTTTCTGCACAATCTGCTACTAAAACTGCTACTAAGAAAAAAACAACAGCTAAAAAGAAAATGAAGAAATTAAGCTATATACGTGATGAAGTGAAAGGTTACCGTTTACCTAATCGTGGATATAAACCAACTTCAATAACGTTACACAACGATGCAGGCAGTGTAGGTGCTACTGCAGAAGCATATCATCGTGGATTAGTTAATGCACCTTTATCACGTTTAGAAGCTGGTGTAGCTCATTCTTATATTAGTGGAAATACAGTATACCAAGCGTTACCAGAAAGTCGTATAGCATGGCATACAGCCAATCAGAATGGTAACAAAAACTCATATGGTATAGAAATATGTCAATCTATTGGCGCAAGCGATAAAGTATTTTTAGCAAACGAACAAGCGAGTTTTCAAGAAGCTGCGAGATTATTAAATAAATGGGGATTAAAAGCTAATAGAAACACAATTCGTTTGCATATGGAATTTTCACAAACTAGCTGCCCACATCGATCTATGAAATTGCATACTGGTTTTGATCCAGTAACGCAAGGCGTACCTTCACAAGCGACACAACTTAAACTTAAAGATTATTTCATTAAGCAAATTAGAGCTTACCAAGCAGGTAAGGTACCTACTGCAACTGTTTCTAAAAGTACTAGCGCATCAAGTAATACTAAATCAACTGTAGCTGGTGCGTGGAAACGTAATAGCTATGGCACATGGTATATGAGCGAGAAGGCGCGTTTTACAAATGGTAATGCACCTATTATGGTTAGAACAACTGGACCATTTAGAAGTTGTCCTTACGCTTATGATTTCCAACCTGGTGGATGGTGTGATTATGATGAAGTGATGTTGCAAGATTCGTTAGTGTGGATAGGGTATACATGGAAAAATAAAAGATACTACCTTCCAATCAGAAATTGGGATGGAACGCCGCCGCCAAATCAAATTTTAGGAGAACTTTGGGGGACTATTAATTAATTTTAAGTTGGGCTATATGCCCAGCTTTTTTTATGTTATAATTATTATGAAGTAATATAACAAGGTGGGTATCGTATTTGGATATAGGTGATAAGTATAATATGTTAAAATGCGTGAAATATGTTGGTAGCGACAAAAGAGGAAGAAAATTTTTGTTCAAATGTGACTGCGGTAAAGAAGTGGAATATACTGGTACATATGTTAAGAATAATTATTATAAATCTTGTGGTTGTATGAAACACAACAAAAACAAAGACGAAGATATATTGAATTCTAAATATCACAGGTTAAAGCCAATAAAAAGAGTTGAAAACATAAGGAGAGGAAAGGCTTTTTTATGCCGGTGTGATTGTGGCAAAGAAAAAATTGTTGCACTATCTCTATTAAAACGAGGTACTACAAAATCGTGCGGTTGTTGGAATAGTGAAGTTCAATCGAATTTTATGACTGAATATAGCACTAAACATAACAAAGCAAACACTCCGGAGTATAAAGTTTGGAAAGGTATGAAAGAAAGGTGCTATAACGCCAATAATAAAGCATACAAAAATTATGGTGGTAGAGGTATAAAAGTTTGCGAAAGATGGAACAATTCTTTCGATAATTTTATAAATGATATGGGAGAACGACCTACCAAAAACCACCAAATAGACCGTATTGATAATGATAAAAATTATAATCCAGAAAACTGTAAATGGGTTACTAGGTCTGAAAACACATTGAATAAGCGTCATAAATTAGGTAAGTCAGGATTTAGAAATATTATATTAGAAGATAGAATTAAAAGTAAAACCTATTATTACGCATTGTTAAAAAGGCAAGGTTATACCAGAAAATCACGATATACCGATTTAGAAACGGCATTAAACAAACGAGATTTATACATCGAAGAATATAACAAAAACCCGAAAAAGTGGGTAGAAGATACAATCAAAAAGAATTATTTAAAATAATATGTTATAATAAATGTACCACGTAATCATACTAGGGTAGGCACATAGCGGTGCTTGCCCTATTTTTTTATGTAAAATAATATAAAACAGTTGATTACTTACTTATTGTGTAGTATAATTGTATATGTAAGG
>DVFV01000037.1 GCA_018713045.1 Candidatus Coprosoma intestinipullorum
TCTGTTTAAGTGTCTGCCCTGTTCATGTTTCCATGTCTCGATGTCTGCATTCTTCAAGTGTATCTATTTGTCCGTCTAAACTTTGATCTTGTGTTGATACACGTGCATAACCAATTTTAGCCATTTGAATACCACCTCTTACTAATTGTTTTATGGGTGCTTATACTTATTAATAAAATCTACTTCTCGATGCAAATAAGCACGTCTCTCATCGTCTGAAAACTCATGATTTTTGATATTTTCGACACATTGATTATAGCACAAGTTTATAGACTTAAATATCCAAGAAAAACCTCTTAATTTTAATTTAAGAGGTTTTGTGTCAAAAACGAACGATTTTTCTAACTAGAATTTTAATTATAGACATAAATTTACACTCTTTATAATTCTAGGCTAGTTATTTTTTATGAAAAACTTTAATGTACTTTTGTATATTTCGTGTTAGTTATTTTATGAATTAATCATGAAAATGTAGATTAGTATCCTTATAAAACAATTAACTCATAATCAGTATTTAAAACAAGCTGAACTCTATTTTTTCTTTGTTAGTGTTAACTGAACAAGCAAAGTATCAACTAAAGAGATGATATAAGAAATACGATTATTATAAGAATCATTATCATATTTTATGATTAAAAAGCATTTTGTTAAAGAAAGACCTTACTATTAACTATCTTATTTTTCATTCATTTTATTACTTTAAATAAACTGTAATTCATAAATGTTCTTATCTTCGTAGTTATTGAATGCATCTATATGCCCTTTTAACAATATTTCTTGTTTTTTTCTACTCACATTATGATAATAGGATAACTTAATATTCATATTGGATTCGTAACCGTTATTTTTTATAGTATCGTCTAATTCATCAAATACTGTCTTATTTATAGGTAACATATAACCTTCTTTACTAGGCAACATATTAACATACTTTTTTTGAATAACTTTATCTTCACCTAATAAAACTTCAATGGTGATTTTTTTTGCTGCACCGCCTCCTAAATTATATAATTTCAAATAATCTTCATTTTCTTCCACATTGGAAGTGGTGTTTTTTAAACTTAATTTTTGGTCTTTATCTCTAATTAATAAAATCTGATTAAATCCTAATGCAGGAATAAAACTTATTTTCATTTGGTAAAGTTGAACTGATACTGATACAAAATAAAATAACGCCATAATAAATGTTCCAAGCGATCCTATCGCTGATATAATATTAATCATATTTAGCTCCTTTTCTTTTTTAGAAAATAGTAGTAGGAAATTAAAGATAACATAAAACAATTTATATTAAACAATCTATGAATATAAATTTCATATTAACTATATAAAAACGAGCATTGGATACCAATTTTTTAGTATTGGATAAGAATTTCCCTTAGCACTTATAATTAGTCCAGCTCTCAACGTAGTTACTGGCACACCATATGCTCCTAAAATGTCTTTACACTCTAAGCGACTTCTTAAACATGGTGGTAATTCATTCGTATTTGGAATTAGGCCACTCATGAATATGATATGTTTAACTTTATTAAAACCTTGATGCTTTAGTAAAATTATCTGCTAATATTTCATCCGTATCTTTAAAACTTGCTTGTGTTAACTTAGCTGAAGGTATGATCGAATGAACAAGATACATAGCGATATCTACGTTTTTCATTACTTCTGTTATCTCATTTAAATTAAATAAATCTGAAGATTTCCATGTAACATTTTGTTCATTAGACTTATTTACTATATATGCTGAAGCATCTGTTAATAGAATTTTTTCGTAAATTTAGCCTTCAATTTTAAAATGAGCAGGCACATGCTTGCCTCAGCTCATCTTTTTCATAATAAGCTAAATTACTCATTACAATTAAATTAATTTGATATAAGTGTGGCAAGAGTTCTACGTCTCTTAATAAATAATACCCAATTTTATTGATAAATGAACTTAAATTTAAAATTAAATTGATGAGTATCAGAAGTACGATTCTCATAAAAAGGTACGACAAGTTTATGAGCTTGTCGCACCTTTTTAATGACAATTAGTTACTAACAAACGAATCCAAAAACCTTTTTAGGTTGTGTTTATTTACCCTTTTTTCTTCCTGATGTTGATTAATATTTACAGCGTCTGTAGTATATGATGCTTCTTACACATCCACGTTTTATCTATCATTAGTAGGTGTATCAAATGAATAATTAAGCAGCCTCTCTTCCTCTAATTGATTTTTGAATCTTTTTTATTACTCTCTAACGCCAAAACTTGCTGATTCTTAAGCAATCTTTGATCTTTCCTGCAACTCTTTTCTATTCTGGCTCATATATGCGTTTTAAGAAACAAATGTAATTGAATAGGTTAAAAATTATACATTTTAACAGTTGGTTTAAAGCAAACTTTAAAAATATATAATTTTCAACCTATTTAATTACATTTGTTTCTTAAAACGCATATATGAGCCAGAATAGAAAATAGTTCCAGAAAAGATAAAAATTGCTTAAAAATCGTTAAGTTTTGACATTATACTTTTTAATCACTTAATAAAATTATTACTTAAAAATACTATTTTAATAAACTGATAACTGTACTTTTCCAAAAAAATGTGTATGATTCAACTTATATTCAATAATTAATTAGAAAGGGTTGATATTGTGAATATTTTAATAACAGGTGCCACAGGTGGTATGGGTAATTATGCTCTTGAATTTTTGAAAAAATTAGTTCCCCAAGATGAGATTTTCGCTTTAGTAAGAAATAAAGAAAAAGCAAGTCAATTGGAAGAAAAAGGATTTAATATAAGGTTTGGAAATTATGATGATTTTGAAGCGTTATCAAAAGCTTTCAAAGATATAGATCGTCTTTTATTTATCTCAGGGAATGAAGTTGGGCAACGTCAAAAACAACATAAAAATGTTGTAGAAGCAGCTAAAGCAAATAGTGTTTCTTATATTGCTTATACAAGCTTTGGAAATGCTAATATTTCTAGTAGTCCGTTAGCAGAGGATCATAAATATACCGAAAAATTAATTTTAGATTCTGATATAAATTATACATTTTTGCGTAATAACTGGTATTTAGAAAATGAATACGGGTTAATTACAGCTGCTTTAAAAAGCGGAAACTTTGTTCATTCAGGTGGAGAAGGCAAAGTCGGTTGGGCATTGAAAGAAGAATATGCTCAAATAGCTGCTTATGCAGTATCAGGGAAATATGAATTTCCTAATATTATTGAAATTGGTGGAAATTTGATCACATATCGCCAATTAGCAGAAGAGTTAGAAAAAATTTCAGGTAAAAGTCTTGAGATTATTGATACAGATGTTAACACGGCTTCAAAATTCTTACAGGAAAACGCAGAATATCCTAAAGATTTAGCTGATTTTCTTGCTTCAGCACAAGAAATTATAAAAAGTGGAAGTTTAGATATTGAACCTGATGATTTAAAAAAATATATAGGAAACTCGTTATTACCGATTCAACAATCACTAAATAGATTATTAAAATAGTATAATCGCTTTAGGCTTCGATTTTGAACTGTTCTTATTAGAGTGCTAGCGATAAAGATGAAACTGTTGGGCGAATCCAACTATTTAAAGTTACAACAATTCACTGAAGCTTTAAATATGAGTGTGTAAAATGAACAATAAGAGACTAACAACAAAGTTATAAACTTTGCTGTTAGTCTCTTAGATAATAAATACTGATTGATATTATAAAATTATGCTTTTAATTTTTTAATAATTTCTCTATTGAAATCATCTAAGTCATCTGGGACACGACTCGTTACAATATTGTTATCTATTACAACTGATTCATCAACAACGTGTGCACCAGCATTAGATAAATCTTTACGTACGTTGATAACACCAGTTATTGTACGTCCGTTTAAATCGTCAGTATCAACTAGTAAAAGTGGACCATGACAAATCGCAAATGTTGGTACATCATTTTGAGTAAAGTACTTAGTAAAGGTACCATAACGTCCTTCTTCATCACCACGTAAATGGTCAGGTGAAAATCCGCCAGGAATTAATAAAGCATCATAATTTTCTGGTTTGGCATCTGAAATGCTAACATCTACAGTTACTTTCTCACCATGTTTACCAACAAGTTCATGTTTTGCTGTATCTCCAATAACTTCAGTCTCAAATCCAGCATTTTCTAATGCTTCTTTTGGACTAGTCAATTCTATATCTTCAAATTCATCTGCTAAAATGATTGCTACTTTTTTAGTCATAATACAACCTACCTTTCAATTATATTTTAAAACCTAAGTACTATATACACTAGAAAAAGGAAGTTTAAACATAAAATGTTTTCTAATTTTTTCACAAACTACATGTGCATTTTTATCTGTTTAGTTTAATCTTATTTAATATTAATTGTAACTGATTATGCCTTTGTATGGGCATCTACAATATCACGACATTGTTTAGCAGCTTCTACAGGGTCATCAGCATTTGCAATGCCGCCACCAACAATAATTAAATCAGGATTTTCTGCAACAATATCTTTAATTGTATCTGGTTTAATACCACCTGCAACTGCTACTTTAGAATTACTAATTACAGATTTAACTTTACGTAAACTTTCTAAAGGAGATTGACCTTCAGCTTGTAAGTCATAACCAGTATGAACAGCGATATAATCTGCGCCTAAATCATCTAAATCTTTCGCACGTTTTTCTAAATCTTGTACTGCAATCATATCTACTAATAATTGTTTGCC
>DVFV01000038.1 GCA_018713045.1 Candidatus Coprosoma intestinipullorum
TTATTATAAAATGTGGATAAAAAAATATAACAAATTTTTTTAAATTATAATTCGAAATTTTATTTATATAATTAGTTAGTCAATTGAACAATGTTTCACGTGAAACATAACAAAAAACAAAAATTGTGGAAAAATAGCTGATAAATGAGTATTATAAAGACGTTCTAATTGTGTATCTAATACATTTATATTTCAATATTTCACGTGAAACATTGAAATAATTTAAAACATAAAGAAAAAACATTGAAAAAAAAATCATTTTATTATATATTTATAGAGGTACAACATTTGTGGTCGAACCAGGTCAGAATCGGAAGATAGCAGCCTTAAGATCCTCCAAATGTGTGTACCTTTTTTGTAGGTGATAAAATGAATAAATATATGGAAATAGCTCTAAAAGAAGCTGAAAAATCATTAAAAATAAATGACATTCCAGTAGGTGCCGTAATAGTTGAAAACGATAAAATAATAGCCAAAAGCCATAACACTAGAGAGAAAAACCACGCCATTACCCACCACGCTGAAATAAATGCCGTGGAAAAAGCGGGTAAAAAGAAAAAAACATGGCACCTATCCGAATGTGAAATATATATAACCCTCGAACCATGCCCAATGTGTATGGAAGTACTCAAACAAGCTAGAATAAAAACAATATATTATGGGGCAAGTCAGCTAAAACAAGTCAATTATAAACCAATCCCCAAAATAAAAATAGAAAATGTGGAAAAAACTCAACAATTATTAACCGATTTCTTTAAAAATAAAAGAAAATAACTGGAATAATTGTCTTTTTTTATACCTAAATTATGATATAATAAAATGTGATGGGGTGTTGCAAATGTATCAAGCATTATATAGAAAATATCGGCCACAAACACTAGATGACGTCTGTGGTCAAGACACAATAGTTAAAATAATAACAAATTCAATCATAAATAATCAGATAAACCATGCATACCTTTTTGCCGGACCAAGAGGGACAGGAAAAACAAGCATTGCTAAAATATTTGGGCGTATCGTTAACTGTCAAAACCTAAATGGCTGCACGCCATGTGGAAAATGCCCAAGCTGCTTAGAAAAAAACAATAGTGACATAATTGAAATCGATGCCGCTTCAAACAATGGTGTCGATGAAATTCGTGAACTACGCAATAAAGTCAGTCTTGTTCCAGCCTTGGGTAAATATAAAGTATATATAATCGATGAAGTGCACATGCTTACAACCGGAGCCTTTAATGCCCTTCTAAAAACCTTAGAAGAACCACCGGCTCACGTTATATTCATTTTGGCCACCACAGATCCACATAAAATACCAGAAACAATCATCTCCAGATGCCAAAGATTGGACTTCAAACGTATTAGTGATGACGCAATTGTGGAAAATTTAACCAAAATTGCAAAAAAAGAAGACATCCAAGCCGATGAAGATGCCTTATATGAAATAGCCAGACTCTCAGCCGGTGGAATGCGTGATTCAGTCGGTATGCTTGACCAAGCTCGCGCCTATTGTGAAGGAAAAATAACGATAAAAGATATCCATGATATAAATGGAACAATCACACCTTCAGAAATGAGTGAATTAGTCTGTCAAATAATCACTGGAAATATCGACAAAATCCTTGAAAAAACCGATAATTTTGACGATAAAGGCAAAAATTTCATTAAAATAGCCGAGGAAATGATTAATTTTCTGAGAAATCTTCTACTCTCCAAAGAGGCACCTCTATATTTTAAAAATAACATTAGAAACACAGAAGTATATGAAAGCTTTCCAGAAAAAATTGTGGAAAAACAAATCCTTGAACTAATTGAAAATCTAAGTAAATATAGTCAAGAAATGAAAGAGAGCGGAAATCCCAAACTTTTGTTCGAAGTGTGTTTAATAAAACTAACTACTCTATTTAAAAATGTGGAAAACTCAGCTCAAAAACAATATGAGCCAGTAATGAACACAAATAAAACCGAACAAACGAACGCTTCCCCTACCCCGTTAGAAAAATCAAAAATAGAAGAAGCCGCACTCCCAAAAAAAGAGGAAATACCTGAAAAAAAATCAACTCCAGAAAAAACAGAAACAAAAGAAGAACCAAAACCTCAAATGAAACCACAAAACACTGAAAATAGTGAGTTAATCAAAATGTTAAATCACATCAAACAAGTGAGAATAGATAATACACTATCTAAATTTAATAAGAAAACATTAATTGAAATCAAACCTAAGTTAGATGATTTAAAAGATCTATTATTAAATCCTGATTATAGCCATGCTGCCTCAATTATTCTAGATGGAACCTTGAAAGCTGCCAGCGATGAAAATCTAATATTTGTCTATCAAAAAGACCGCACCGCAAACGCTTTCAATGAAAATCTATTATCCTTAGAAGAGGCAATCGAACAAGTATTAAACAAACAATTTAAAATAATCGCAACCACGACAGCTGAATGGGAAATAATTAAAGATGAATTTAATCACAAAAAAAGAAGCTTTAATTACCAAGAAGAAGACTTCGATCTAAAAAAACTAAATAAAGATGAAAACCAAGATATCTTAAATATGTTTGAAGATATCATAGAATATAAATAAAAGAAAGGAATGAAATTAAATGAATATACAAGCAATGATGAAACAAGCTCAAAAATTACAGAAAGATATGATGAAAGCCAAAGAAGAAATCGATAATACGACATTTACTGGAAAATCTTCATTTGTAACCGTCGAAATAAAAGGAACCAAAGAAGTTCAAAAAGTAAAAATCGACGCCGAAAAAATCGAATCAGATGAAATCGAAATGTTAGAAGATATGATTTTAGTTGCCATTAACGACGCCAATAAACAAGTTGATGAAGAAACTGAAAAGAAAATGGGAAAATACACAAACGGAATGCCAGGTTTATTCTAATGAATTACCCGAAAACAATATTAAACCTTATTGAAAGCTTTAAAAAACTACCAGGAATTGGTGAAAAAACAGCCGAAAGACTTGCCCTCTCTACCCTTAACATGGATGATGATACGATTGAAATCTTTAGTAATTCCCTCAAAGAAGTAAAAAATAAAATAAAAAAATGTGAAAAATGTGGAAGTTATACTGAAGAAGAAATATGTGACATCTGCAAGTCCGAAACCCGTGATCATTCAACCATGTGTGTCGTTGAAGAAAGTAAAAACGTTATCCAATTCGAAAAAGTTGGAACCTTTAATGGTGTCTATCACGTTCTCGGTGGCCTAATCTCACCATTAGACGGTGTAAATCCCGAAAATATCAACTTAAACACTTTAAAAAAACGCATAAAAGAAGAAAACATCAAAGAAGTAATATTAGCAATCAAGCCAAGCATTGAAGGAGAAACAACCGCCCTATATATCAGTAAAATGCTTGAAGATGAAAATATCAAAATAACTAAAATTGCCCATGGAATTCCAATGGGAGCCGACATAGATTACATCGACCCACTAACCCTTGAAATAGCCATGGAAGATCGCACAACAATCTCATAATTATAAAAAAACCAAATATAATTAAATGAGGTGTTGTATGCTAAACAAACTCGTTAAAATAATAAAAAAAATAATTGTCAGTTTTTTCTTATTATATGGTTATAACGTTATCGTCCCAATCGAAGCAATAATACCTATAAACATAATCACGGTAACCCTAGTAACCATATTCAATTTTCCGGCTTTAATTTGCTTGATAATTGTGAAAATACTTATCTATTAAAAAAGCGTATTAGGAGGAAGTATATGTTAGATGATTACCAAAAAGAACAACCTATTATATATAGAATACTAAAAAATGCCATTATCAAAGACGAATGCTCTCACGCATATCTCTTTGAAACAGGTAACTATTCCAAATCATCTGAATTTATCAAAGCCTTCGTCAAAGCGCTCATCTGTCCAAACCATCATATGACTGCATCATCAGATTGTCGTTACTGTCATCTTGTCGAAACAGATAATTTTCCTGAAATAAAAGTCATCAATCCCGATGGCTTTTGGATTAAAAAAGACGCCCTAATCGCTCTTCAAGAAGAATTCAATAAAAAACCGATAATGGGTGACCGTAAAGTATATATAATCAATGGTGCCGATAAACTTAACAAACAATCCGCAAACTCAATACTAAAATTTATTGAAGAACCGGATAACAATATAACAGCCCTACTCGTTACGGATAACCTTTATTCAGTTATGCCGACAATTAGATCCCGTTGTCAAATTTTGAGCTTTCAAAACGTAAAACAAACATTTCCGGAACAATTTCAAACGACAGACAAAATAACAAGCCTTCTCTATCGTGATTCCGAAGCCGATAATACAGAAAAAATAAATAAAGCAATAGAATTTGTCAATTATTATGAAAAAAATCATCTAAACACAATACTATATATGAACAAGCTATGGCACGATTATCAAAAAAATAAAGAAGACTGCGATAAAGCCTTTGAAATAATGATACTCTATTATAAAGATATCCTATCAGCCAAATTAAATCGAAAAATTTCTATATTTACTGATGAAGTAGAACAATTAAACAAAATAGCTAATCAAAATACGATTGAAAACATTTGTACCAAAATAAATATCATTATGGAACTAAAACAAAATATCAAATACAATGCGAATTTAAATCTATTAATGGACAAATTAGTCATAAAATTGGAAGGAGGAATTTAGATGTTAGATGTCATCGGCGTATCTTTACCCGTCTCACGTAAAATAGTCTATTTCGAATCTCCAAATTCTAAAATAGAAATAGGAACATCTGTCGTTATTCAAAACGAACAAGGATTATTTATTGGTAAAGTAGTCTCAAAAAAACAAATTCCAAACCAAACAGAAAAAATACCATCCATTATTAGAATAGCCAAAAAAGCAGATTTTATATCTCGTGACCATAATATTAAAGATGCCTTTAACGCCTTTCTAAAATGTCGCACCCTTGCTCGTAAACATAACTTAGATATGAAAGTAATTGATTCATACTATACCTTAGATCGCGACAAACTTATATTTAGATTTACTTCCCATGACCGTATCGACTTTCGCGAACTTGCCAAAGATTTAGCTAAAATATATAAAGTTAGAATTGAACTAAGACAAGTTGGTGTCCGCGATGAAACAAGTATTGTCGGTGGCCTTGGACCTTGTGGAAGACCCCTATGTTGTGCCCTATTCTTAGATGACTTTAATTCTGTTTCCATAAACATGGCCAAAAATCAAAATATTTCCTTAAACCCTACTAAAATAAATGGCTTATGTGGAAGATTACTCTGTTGCCTAAAATATGAAAACGATACATATTGCCAGTGTCGTCTGTCACTTCCCAAAATGGGGGATGAAATTGAAACCGAATATGGCCTAGGAACAGTCGTCGGGCTGGATATCTTAAAACAAAAAATAAAAGTAGAAGTCCCAGGAACAGGAACAGTTGAGGTCGATAAAAAATGAAAGTAACCCATTATCTATTAGGTTATGATAACCTAAAAATAATTCAAGATCCAGACATGTTTAACTTTTCCATCGACTCAGTATTACTTCCAAACTTTGCAACCATAAACACTAAAACAAAAAAAATACTAGATATCGGTTGTGGCAATGCTCCAATCCCTCTAATTTTATCTCAAAAAACGAATGCCCAAATAATAGGCGTTGAAATTCAAAAAGAAGTAAGTGAAATGGCTAGAGAAAGTGTTAAAATTAATAACTTAGAAAACCAAATAGAAATAATTAACGATGACATCTTAAAACTAAAAGATAAACTTGAAACAGACTCTTTCGACCTAATAACATGTAACCCCCCTTATTTTAAAGTAAAAGACACTTCGAAATTCAATAAAAATGATTATAAAACAATAGCTAGACATGAAGTAACCTTAAATCTCGAACAAGTCTTAAAAATAGCTAAAAAATTACTAAAAAACGACGCTTCCATCACCCTAGTGCACAGACCAGAAAGACTTGTAGATATAATAACTTTGATGAGACAAAATAATTTAGAACCCAAAAAACTAAGATTTGTCTATCCCAAAAAAGGTCAAAATGCTAATGTCATCTTGATCGAAGGAACTAAAAACGGAAAACCTGGTCTAAAAATTCTCGAACCACTTTATATTCAAGATGAAAATGGAAATTATGATAAAGAAATAACAAGAAGGTGAAAAAATGAAACAGCACAGTTATGATAACTCCCCTACTTTATATCTCGTTCCAACCCCTATTGGAAACATGGAAGATATAACCCTTAGAGCATTAAACATTTTAAAAGAAGTTGATGTAATATTTGCCGAAGACACACGAGTAACAAAACAATTATTAAATCACTTTAACATAAATAAAAAATTAATATCCAGTCATTTATATAATGAAGAAA
>DVFV01000039.1 GCA_018713045.1 Candidatus Coprosoma intestinipullorum
AACATGAAAGACTAATACATCTGTTAGTTACCTTGTTTTATGGCATCTTTCTATTCTTATCGGTTATTATTAGCCTAAGCAATTTTATCTTTACAATTGTAACTTTATTAATAACCGTTATATTAGTTTTCTACGTTCGTCACTATTTCTTCCTAGAAAATCATGTTCAGTACCTATATAAACAATACGACCAAATGAAAAGCCTTGAAAAATCAAATAAAAACTAGGCTTTTTTAATCTTCTTAAATATTTTCCATAGATTTATGTCATATATTGTGATAAAATATAGATAGTTTTAATGAATAGAAATATGGTGGTAAAATGGGGAAAATAATCGCACTTGTTAATCAAAAAGGCGGAGTTGGAAAAACAACCTCAAGTATAAATCTTGCGGCTTCTTTAGGCTATCTAGGTAAAAAGGTTTTACTTATTGATTTAGACCCACAAGGAAATACAACAACAGGATTAGGTTTAGATAAAGGTGACGTCAAGAAAAGCATCTATGACTTGCTTATAGGCGAAGCAACCATAAAAGAAGTTATCAAAAAAACCAAATTTAAAAACCTCTATATCATACCTGCAACGATCAGTTTAGCGGGTGTCGATATCGAACTTATGGAGCACTCTCGTCTAGACCCTGAATTTTCAAAAAGTAAACAACTTAAAAACAACTTAGATACAGTCAAAGACATCTTTGATTATATAATCATTGATTGTCCGCCATCACTGGGTATTCTAACCACAAATGCCTTAACAGCCGCAAACTCAGTCATAATCCCTGTTCAATGTGAGTTTTTTGCCCTCGAAGGAATTATGCAGTTGTTAAATTCAATTATGCTTGCCCAGAAAACATTAAACCCTGGGCTTGATATTGAAGGAGTTTTACTGACGATGCTCGATAACCGAACTAATCTCGGACTAGAAGTAGTTCAAGATATCAAAAGTTATTTCAAAGAAAGAGTGTATGATACGATAATTCCAAGACTAGTAAGATTATCTGAAGCTCCTAGTCATGGAAAACCGATAATCGCTTACGACCCTAAAAGTCGTGGGGCCGAAGCTTATATAAATTTAGCCAAAGAGGTGATCAGTCGAAATGGAAAGTAGAAGAGCTTTAGGAAAAGGATTAGAACAATTATTTGACTTAGAAAACCTAAACGTCAATAACGTTAGTGACTTTGAAAAGAAAATGTATGAAGACGTCAAAACTGAAGAAATAGTTGAAATTCCAATAAACGAATTAAGACCAAACCCTTATCAGCCAAGAACCGTCTTTGATGAAGATGCCTTAAACGAACTTGCTGAATCAATTAAAGAAAATGGAGTCTTCCAACCTATAATTGTTAAAAAAAGTATCAAAGGATATGATGTAATTGCCGGTGAGAGACGACTTAGAGCTAGTAAAATAGCTGGACTTAAAACCATCCCAGCTATTATCAGACAACTAAGTGATGAAAAAATGGCCGAAATAGCCCTACTTGAAAACCTTCAAAGAGAAAACTTAAACTCTCTAGAAGAAGCCAAAGCTTATAAAAGCCTAATTGATAAACTTCACTTAACTCAAGAAGAACTTGCGAAAAAAGTAAGCAAAAGCCGTAGCCATATTACCAATATGCTTGGTTTGTTAAGACTTCCAAACGAAGTCCAAGATATGGTCATGGATAATAAAATAACCATGGGACATGCCAGAGCTTTATCTAAAATCGATGACGAAGAAGAAGTAATAAAAATGGCCAATGAAGTTGTCGACAGCAAACTTACAGTTAGAGATATCGAAACCAAAACAGAAGAAGCTCCTAAAAAAGTTAAAGTCACCCGTCATCCTAAACATACCGAATACGACTATGTTCAAGATCTAATGCGTGAAAAACTTGATACCAAAGTTAAAATAAAAGATAAAAAAATTGAAATATCGTTTAATAATGAAGCCGATTTAAACCGTATTCTTGAAATATTAAATATAAAGGAGTAGTTATATGGAACAAATATTAACCAAAGAAGTAATCTCGACAATATGCATTGCCATTTTTTCCTTCTTTGTATATATAATTATAAAAAAACTAGTCAATAGATTTTTAGTGGCTAAAGCTAAAGACAAAGATAACCGCAAAGCCCTTACTATCTTAACATTAGTGACAAATATTCTAAAATATATTATTTTAATAGTTGCTTTCCTAATGATTCTCGATGTCTGGGGAGTAGATACCAAAGCTCTTGTCGCATCCTTAGGAGTAGTTGGTGTCGTTGGTGGACTTGCTATGCAAGATACCATCAAAGACCTAATCAGTGGAACCACTATCCTAACTGAAAGTCAATTTAAAGTTGGCGACAATATTCAAATAGGAAGTTTTAGGGGAACCGTAACCGCTCTAGGTATGCGTACGACTAGTATCAGAGCGGCCAGCGGTGAGATAAAAATGATTTCCAATCGTAACATTACGGAAGTTATTAATTACAGTATAAAACCATCTATTTGTGACATCGATGTTGAATTTTCTTGCCACGATAGTTCAGAAAAAATCGAATCAGTTTTAAACGAAATATGTCAAAAAATTAACCGTGAAGTCAAATATATTAAAACCCCATTAAAAGTCCTTGGAATTGAAAAACTTGCTTCTGGAACCGTAACGTATAGATTAGAAGCCGAAGTAAGATCGCTTAAAAACTTTGAATTCAACCGTATAGTTCTAAAAGAGATAAAAAAACAATTCGAAGAAGGAAAACTTACAACTCCTTATACTAGATTGGATATTAACAATGAATAAAACATATAATCTAGGAAGTATTGTCGTTATGAAAAAAGCTCACCCTTGTGGAGCTAATAAATGGGAAATAATCAGAGTTGGTGCCGATATTAAAATAAAATGCTTAAACTGTGGCCGAAGCATAATGCTTCCCCGCATTGAATTTAACAAAAAATTAAAATCAGTTATTGAGGAGGATAATCATGAAGAAGAAAAATAAAAAACGACTTGGACCCGTCATCACAATAATTATCTTAACCCTATTAATAATGGTTATCAGTACCATCTGTTCTCTTTTAGGCGTTGAAGGTGAAGTAACTAGAATAACTAATAATAGCTTGGAAACATCAGCTATTACAGTTAGAAATATCTTCTCCGAAGAAGGACTGAAATATTTCTTCTCCTCACCAGTTGATACATTCAAAACATTTGAACCTCTAGTTTTATTGATAATCTCACTAATGGCTGTTTCTATTGGAAAAGCAAGTGGACTATTTAAAGCAATATTTACTCCGTTCAAAAGATTAAAACCGGGAATTGTTACCTTCCTTACCCTATTTACTGGAATCGTTTCATCATTCCTAGGGGAATACGGTTTAATCCTAGTCCTTCCAATGGCTGCCGTAGTTTACCAGTATTTAGGTCGAAATTCTATGCTTGGAATTCTAACTGCCTTTGTCGGTTTAACGATGGGCTATGGAGCTGGCCTAGTCTTTAACTTTGACGACTATCAACTAGGACTCCTAACTAGACAAGCCGCCATCATTGATGTCGATGAAGATTACGTCTTCAATGCTTGGTCGAATATATACATAATGATTGCCTCAACATTTATCCTATCGATAATAGGAACGATCATTATTGAAAATTTCTTAAAACCAAAAGTTGGCGAATCCATTAAAGAGGAAGAAGAATTTAGAACCTCTAAAAAAGGCTTGGTAATTAGTTTAATATCATTCTTTATTTGTATTCTAATATTCATTTATATGATTATACCAGGACTTCCTGGTTCGGGAATCCTTCTAGATCAAGATGCCAGTGACTATGTCGCTCAGCTTCTCGGTGAAGATGCTCCATTCAGAGATGCCTTTGCCTTTGTCTTCTTAATTATTATGATGATCTGCTCAGGTATTTATGGATTTATCTCTAAAAACTTAAAAAATACTAATGACTTTAGTGTTGGCCTGTCCAAAGAATTTGATAACTTAGGCTACATGTTTATTCTAATGTTCTTCGCATCATTGATGGTTAGTATCCTCAACTGGACAAACCTAGGAACAGTAGTTGCTTCTTGGTTAATCTCATTTATGAGTAACCTCGAATTTACAGGAATCCCACTAGTTATTACGATGTTCTTTGTAATAATTATCATGTCATTCCTAGTTCCAGACGCAATAACCAAATGGACTCTCGCCTCGCCTATCTTAGTTCCACTATTTATGAAAGCCAATATGACACCAGATTTTACTCAGTTCATATTCAAGGCTGCTGACAGTGTCGGAAAAGGTATAACTCCATTCTTCGTTTATTTCATTGTCATGCTTGCCTTCCTTGAAAAATATAATAGTAAAGAAAGTCATAAAATAACTGTCTTTGGTACCCTAAACTTATTAAGACCAACAGTTATCATCTTTACAATAGTTTGGGCGATTATCCTAATCGGTTGGTTAGTATTAGGTCTGCCTCTTGGACCAGGCGCCACCCCGACCATCTAAGAAGTTTAAAAACTTCTTTTTTTGTAACTTTATGTATATTATTGTAAACAAGCTATATTTATAAAACCAAAACACTTATACCTATGATATAATAAAAACAGGAGATGATAATTGTGATAATTAACGTTAGTAATGGCCACACTAATTCAGGAACAACTGGTTCAATTGGTATCAATGGAATTCCAATACCGATTTTTAAAACCAAACCTAAAAATATTACAACCTTTAAACTAAATGGTAAAAAGGTAGGAAAACTTGAAGTAGAATTAAAAGATAATAGTAATCTTATAGAAGTAATTAAAAACATTAAAAATGCCAAAGGCTTCAACGATAATATGATAAATATCAATGCTGAATATGAAGATGAACAATCTAATCAAACATATAAAATTGAAACAGTAAAAGTAGCTACTCCGCAAGGATATCAAGATGGTCCATTTTGTGCTTATCAAAAAGGACAAACTACATATAACTATTTCGACCGTACAGAAATTCATATAAGCTTAAATAATACCGTAGTTGGTATAATGCGTAAATATGAATTTGTCGATATCAATACCAAAGCTAATTACTATTATGATGTTATAAATTGGAAAGGTTCAAATTACTACATGTATCAAGTAGAAACAGCAAGCGGTTATGCCTACTGTATATACAAAGAAAATACCCTGGTCTCTATCTATGACTGTGGTGACCGAAAAATGTTTAGTGGTGCCGATATTTATGCCCTAGACAGCGAAGATACTGCCCTACTTTGCATCCTAAACGGAATCTATAAATACCGCTATGAATTATCACTTCAAGAAGAAAAACACCTTGACCGAAGAAGAACTGAAACAACAGATGTTCAAAATCCAAATGACCCAATTCCTGAAGAAGCAAAATATTTTGGAAGCATATCTTTATTCTTATATGATCAAAGTATCTTCCAAAATAAATATGATCCGAATTTTATCGAAAAGCTAAAGACAAAGTAGCCTCACTTTGTCTTTTAAATTAAAGAAATTTATAGTATAATATGTATCGGTGATGAAAATGAGTTTAACTGCAGGTTTAGTAGGATTACCAAATGTTGGGAAATCTACTTTATTTAACGCAATAACCAAACAAAATATATTAGCTGCAAATTATCCTTTTGCGACAATCGAACCAAACGTTGGAATTGTTACGGTTCCTGACGAACGAGTAAAATTTTTAAGTGATTTATATAAACCTAAAAAAACAATACCCGCT